>JBKJUN010000760.1:0-3239 GCA_046590555.1 Bryobacter sp.
GCCGAAAACTATCCAGACCTTACCGGCGCACTTTTTGAACGCCTCTTCCCTCAGCAACAAAACTCGGCGCAGCAAAGCAACGAGCTCGATTCCCTTCTCGGCTCGCTTGGCTTTGATCCAAGCGCCCACGAGCGCCTTCGCGCCGATTACCTCTCCAATCGCATCGGGATGGCAAAAAATATTCTGCCCTCCAATCTGGCGATCGAAGACGTCAAACCAGGCGACCTCACCAAGCCAAGCCAGGCCCACGCATCCATCGGGCGTCAGGCGATGCAGTCCGGGAAGGTAGCCGTCGTCACTCTTGCCGGTGGCGTAGGAAGCCGCTGGACCAAAGGTGCCGGCACAGTAAAGGCTCTGATCCCCTTCCATCGTTTCGACGGCCGCTACTTTAACTTCCTCGATGTGCACCTGGCCAAAACCAAAGTGGCCCAAGAGGTTTATGAAGCAACGATCCCTCACATTGTCACTACCAGCTACCTGACTGGCGCACCCATCGCCGAGCACGTTAAAAATCTCGATAGCCATTTCGATGGACTCGAGGTACATGTCTCCCAGGGCCGCAGCATCGGCCTGCGCATGATTCCAACCTTGGCCGATCTACGTTACCTCTGGGAAGTCCTCCCCCAGCAACAACTCGATGAACAGAAGCAGAAGGTACGAGCCAGCGGTCGCGCCGGCCTCATGCGCTGGGTCGAGCAGACGAAAGAGGCTAGCGACTACCGCGCCAACCTCTCTCACCAGTGCATCCACCCGGTGGGCCACTGGTATGAACTCCCCAACCTGCTGCGCAATGGCTTGCTTGCTCGCCTCTTGAGCGACAAGCCCCAGCTCGAATACCTTCTGCTTCACAACGTCGACACTTTGGGCGCAACCCTCAATGAGTCTCTTCTCGGTGCTCACATTGAATCCGGCTCCACCTTCAGCGTCGAAGTGGTGCAGAAGCAATTCGGCGACCACGGTGGCAGCCTTGCCAGAGTCGATGGCAAACCAAGACTTGTAGAAGGCCTCGCACTCCCAAGCGAAGAAGCCGAGTTCGCCCTCAGCTACTACAACGCCAGCACATACTGGATCACCATCGACAAGATGCTGCAGGCCTTCGGCCTCACACGCACCAGTCTGAACAATCAGGCGCTGGTCGATGAAGCGGTGCGCAAGACAGCTCAACGCGTACCCAGCTACATCACCATCAAAGACGTCAAAAAGCGTTGGGGCCGCGGGCAGGAAGATATCTACCCGGTCGCTCAGTTTGAACGGCTCTGGGGCGACATGACAGCCCTCGAAGAAGTATCCTGCAGCTACTTTGAAGTCCCTCGCCGGCGCGGCCAACAACTTAAAGAAGTGGGCCAACTCGACGGCTGGCTGCGCGACGGTTCGGCAGCCGCTATCGAGAAGAGCCTGAAAAGAGATACACTTTGAAGAATTCCCATGCGTCTCAAACTCCTTTGCTTCTCCACTTTCGCTCTCGCCCTGGCGCAAGAAACACCTAACACCGTTCCGCCCATCGGGCGCGATCAGCACCGCTCGATGATCGTAACGAAGTTTGGCATCGTAGCCGCACCGCAATTCCTCGCCTCTCAAGCCGGAGCGCGCATCCTCGAAGCAGGCGGCAATGCAATCGACGCAGCCATCGCCGCCAATGCCATGACTGGTTTAACCCAGCCTTATGTGAACGGCATCGGGGGCGACCTCTTCGCCATTTACTACGAAGCAAAGACAGGCAAGGTCTACGGCCTCAACGCCAGCGGCTGGACGCCCAAAGCCCTCACCGTTGAGCACCTGAAGAGCAAGGGTATCGATAAGATCGACCCGATCGGCGTTCACGCAATCACCGTCCCCGGCGCAGTTGCCGGTTGGGAAGCCTTACGCAAACGCTTCGGCACCATGCCCTTCTCAAAGACCCTGGCTCCAGCCATCTACTATGCCGAAAACGGCTTTGCCATGCCAGAGTGGGGCGCTCGCTCCTGGGTCAGCCAGAAGCTGATGAAGCAGCCCGGCTATGCCAACACTTACGTCCCAAATGGCGTGACGCCCGGCCTCGGTGACACCTTCAAGAACCCTGCCCTCGGCGAGTCCTTGCGGCAGATCGTAGCCCAGGGCCGCGACGCCTACTACAAAGGCAAGATGGCTTCTAACCTCGTGAAGTTCCTCCAGGAGCAAGGCGGCGCACACACTCTCGCTGACTTCGCCGAATACGAGCCCGAATGGGTAGAGCCAATCTCCACCACCTACCGTGGCTGGAAGGTTTACGAATTGCCACCCAATGGCCAGGGCATCGCTGCACTCTCGATGTTAAACATCATGGAGACCTTCCCCATCGCCGAATACGGCCACAATTCCGCGGCCGCCTTGCACGTGATGATTGAAGCCAAAAAGCTCGCCTACGCCGACATGGCAAAGTACGTCGGCGACCCACGCTTCGGCCCGATGCCGGTAGCCGGGATGTTGTCCAAAGATCTCGCCGCCAAGCGCGCTGCATTGATTGACATGAAGCACGCCACCTGCAAAGTTCTGCCAAGTGAGATCAGCCAGTCCCTCAATGCCCGCGGCAAAGAGACAATCTATCTTTCAACCGTCGACAAGGATGGCAACATCGTCTCGCTGATCCAGAGCAACTACGCCGGCTACGGCACCGGTATGGTCGCTCCCGGCGCAGGCTTTTCCTTCCACAATCGCGGTGCCGGCTTTGACCTTGAATCAGGCAAGCCCAACAGTCTCCTCGGCCGCAAACGCCCCCTCCACACGATCATCCCTGCCTTCATGCAGAAGGACGACGTAGCCATAGGCTTTGGAATCATGGGTGGCTGGAATCAGTCCCAGGCCCACGCACAATTCGTAGCCAACATCGTCGACTTCGGAATGAACGTCCAGCGCGCCATGGAAGTTCCCCGTTTCACCAAAGGCACCTTCGAAGGCTGTGACCTGCAAATGGAATCGGGCATCTCCGAATCAGTACGCCTCGACCTGCAAAAGCGCGGCCACCAGATCACCCCGCTCAATGGCTACTCGAGCGCAATGGGCAACGGCGAAGCCGTTATGCACGATCACAAGCGAATGGTAAACTTTGCCGGTGCCGATCCCCGTACCGACAGCGGAGCAATGCCGCAGAATCCCCCGCTCCCATAACTATTGCCTTCGGGCTAGTTGCAGGGCCTTCATTCTCTTGTGCAAGTTCGTACGTTCGATCCCAAGAGATCGCGCCGCCTGCGAAACATTCCAACCCGTCTCTTCCAGTGCCTTCA
>JBKJUN010000810.1:0-4787 GCA_046590555.1 Bryobacter sp.
TGTATGCCTGTTGGATGATGTCGAGAGTCGATTTGGGGTCGATCCCGAGGATTTTATAGTGATCTTGAAACTTGCCCGCAGCGGATGAAGACATTTAAGAGTCTTATCGGCTGCGGGCTTGAGGTTCTGTAGAGTTTGATTAGAACTCGTAGCGGAGGGCGAACTGCATCACGCGGGCGTCGGCTGCGGCGGTGAACTGACCGAAGTTGGCGGGCTGCGTGAGGTTGGGTGACACGTTGGTGAAGTTTACGTTGTTGAAGGCGTTGAAGGCTTCAGCCCGGAACTGCAGGGTGTGTCCTTCAAAGGGCATCTTGAAACGCTTGCCGACAGAGATGTCGAAGTTGGTGGAGCCAGCGGCGCGGACGATGCCGCGTTCGCCCGTGGTTCCGGGGTATTGACCCTGATAGGAACTGATGACGCCGGTGTTCTGGAAGATCGAGGGGTTCCCATTCTGATTAAACGTAACGCCCTGAAGGGGAGCGGCAGCGCCGGGCTTGCGAACGGCGAGGGCTGAGTTGAGGTAGTTGGTGGGGTAGACACCGCCGTTGGTGATGTCTTGAGGGAGGCCCGAGCGAAAGCGGCCGAGCATCGACAACTGCCATCCACCGAGGGCCTGGTCGACCCAGGGGTTGGCCGAGTTAATGAACTTCTTACCTTTGCCGAAGGGGAGTTCTACAACTGTGTTCATCGTCGCGTTGTGGCGGATGTCGAAGCTGGCTACGCCGTAGGAGCCTCTGGGGTTGAAGGCATCCTGGATAACGCTGCCGCCGGCACCATTTGTGGCAGTGGCAGTGGTGGTAGTTGAAGTTGCGGATTCGTTACCAGAGGCGATGTCAAAGGCGTGTGAGAGAGTGTAGTTGAAGTCAAAGCCCCAACCTTTCTCAACAGGGCGGCGCACGACGAGGTTTCCCGCGTGATAACTGGCGTTAGAGGCATTAGTCCAGACAGTCATACCAGCGCTCTGGTTGGCGAAAAAGGTGTTGCAACCAGAGACCGAAATGCACTGGCCGTTAGCGCGGCGAAGGCGATCCATGTCATTAAGGGCATCAAGGTCACTTCCGGCATAAGTACCGTACACTGTGTTGAAGTAATTTGCAGTGGCGCTACCGGTGAAGCTGAGGTTTGTAGCGGCAGGGAACATGTTTTCAAAGAAGGGCACCTGACCAACGAGGCTTGGGTTCGAACGGACCTGAGCAGGAGTTACGCCCTTGAGAAACAAGTCGTATAGGACGCCGCTGGCCTGAGTCCAGGTCTGCCCGGACTTGGGGTCTTTGAAGTTGGTCAGAGGCTGTGAGTAGTCCTGACGCAGTAGGCCTTTACGTGAGAGGCGACCGACATAGCCGACTTCGACTACAAGGTTCTTCGGGAGGGGGCGGGTGTAGGAGAGGTTGAGCGGGATCGAGTAGGGAGCGACCAGGCTGGGGTTGACACCGCTGAAGCTGGTGAAGCCGCCAACGATGGTAGGAGGCGTGAATGGCATACCGCCTGATGGGGCTGCAGGAAGAGCCGGGAGGTTGCTGCCGTTGTAGCGCGTAGAGGTAGTGAAGTTAGTGTTGGCGAGTTGGGTAACCTGAGTGGCCAGACCGGGCGAACCGGATCCGGCGAAAGTGACAGCCATCTGATTGCCGTAGCGATCATAAAGGATTCCTGCACCAGCCCGCAAAACACTGCCCTTGCCGAGTATGGTGGTGATGATGTTGTCGCCCTCGGGTGCCCAGGCAATCGAGAGACGGGGTGCGAAGTTATTGAGATCGCGACCATAGTAACCACTTTTGCCGTTCTTGGGGCCAGAGAGGTCATAGGTAAGCGAGGCGAGCGGGTTAGCGGAACTGGGGATACCCAGAGCCTGCCCACCGGCGCGATTAGCGAAGTACTGATCGAGGGGCTGAGTGGGGTTGACCTGCACGCCATTCTTCTCGTAAGGGTTGGTGTAGATGCCGTAGCGGAGACCGGCCGTTATTGTCAAGCTGCGAGTGAGCTTGAAGGTGTCCTGAGCGTAGAACTCATACTCATTGGAACCAAAAACGCGCGGGATGGGCTGGCCGAAAGGAATGGCCTTGCCATCACGACCAAAGTTATAGGTTGCGCTGTACTGGTTTAGGATGCCGAAGAGCGGACCCATGGCGTTCTGTACGGGAGTCGCTTCGGTCAGGCGAAGCGAATTGTCGCCGTAGAGCGGACGAATGAAGGCGTTGATCGAATCGGTAACGTCTGTACCAAGGCCGGCTAAAGTATTACGGCTAAAGCTGTAAGTCTGGTAAGAAGTGACATAGGACGCGCGGTCATTTGTGTTGAGACGGAAGTTAACACCAAACTGAACAGTGTGCTTTCCTTTTGTCCAGGTAGCGTCGTCGACAAAATTGTGAACGGGGGCTATACGATTCAGTGCGCGAGGGAAGCTAGTATCCGCATTTGCGAAATAGAAGGCGAGGGATGGGCCATCGGAACCGGTGCTCACGTTTTTCAAGCGGGTATAGCCATAGTTAAAAGTGTTTACGATGGTTGGCGTAACAACTGCGGTGTAACGTGCAGAGAATCCCTTCGATTGATCGACACGCTGAGCCTGTGAGGGCAAGCCAGGGAACTGAGCGAGCACATCATCTTCTGAGTTGTCGGCCAAAGTACCACGAAGGCTAAGGGTGTGCTTGCCGGATTTATCGAGGTTGAAATCGTTCTTGAGGACGTATGTGCGATAGTTCAACTTCTTCGGTGCGTTGAAGCGGAAGATGGAAAAGTTAAGACCACGATCAGCAGAAGATGAAGGGTCGTTGCCGACGGGGTATTTCTTGAAAATATCGAGCATGGTCTGGTTGATACCGATTCCGAGGGGGTCGACTTGACGGATCTGGGCCGGAGTAAGCTGGCCAATAGCGCCGTTGCTCATACGGAACTGGACGATGCCCTGTTTGTAGGTTTCCGAGGGGACGATACGGTTGACACCGACTGCGGTGGCGTCTTTGCGGTCTTCCCAGTTGGCGAAGAAGAAGACGCGGTCTTTGATGATGCGGCCGCCGAGAGATGCACCGTATTGGTTGCGGATCAAATTTTCGCGAGCGATGCCGGAGCGGTTAGAGAACCAGTTGTTTGCGGCAGTTTTGACATTGCGATGGAACTCATAGAGAGATCCGTGGAAGGCGTTGGAGCCAGACTTGGTAACAAGTGAGACCTGGCCGCCGGAGGAGCGGCCCTGGTCAGCCCCGACACCGGCAACGGTAGTTCGAAATTCCTGAACAGAGTCGAGCGGAACGGGAAGAACAGAGCTAAAGCCGGAATCCGCACCCTGGGGATCGTTGACGTCAACGCCGTCGAGGGTGACGTTGTTCTGATCGCGCTTGGCACCGGCCACTTCGCCGGTTGGAGTGACGCCGGGTTGGAGGCTGAGAAGATCGACGACGTTGCGGGTGAGAAGAGGCAACTGGCGGATCTGAAGTTCAGTGAAGGGATTGCCGACAGAGGCATTTTGGGTGTTGACTGAAGGCGTTTCGGCAACTACGTTGATGGACTCAGAGACCTGGCCGATTTCGAGTTTGAGGTCGAGGGTGGCCGGGGTGTTGATCTGGAGCCGAACTTGTTGGGCGCTGGATTTGAAGCCGGGCTTCTGGATTTCGAGGCGATAGTTACCTGGAGGAAGTTGCGGGAAGCTATAAGTGCCAGTGGGGCTGGAGACGCTGCGGCGGGAAACTGCTGTTTCCTGGTTAGAGATGGAAATGATGGCGTCGGGTATGGAGGAACCTTGTTGGTCCGATACCGTGCCTTGGAGGGAGCTGGATTGCGCAAATAGCGCGGCACTGCTGGCAAGCAGCAGAGAGACGACGAGTCTGTTCATTAGACACTACCCCTGAATGATTTTGTTTTTGTTTTTTTGAACGACAGGTTCAAGGCCCCGGACGGAGGGGTAGTAAAGACCGAATGTGGATCGCGCCTAGGCGATCAGATCGTGGAGGACATTGCCGCTGACATCGGTGAGACGGAAGTCCCGGCCGCTGTAACGGTAAGTAAGCTTGGTGTGGTCTATGCCCATGAGATGCAATACGGTTGCGTGGATGTCATGGACATGGACTGGTTTTTCAACTGCTTTGAAGCCGAAGTCATCAGTGGCACCATAGATGGAACCGCCCTTGACTGCGCCACCGGCTAACCACATGGTGAAGCCGAATGGATTGTGATCACGGCCGCGTTTGACGTTGCCACCACCGCCGCCGACTTCGCGGACGGGAGTGCGGCCAAATTCGGAACCGCAGATGACGAGAGTATCATTCCAAAGGCCGCGGCCTTTGAGGTCCTTGATTACGGCGGCGAAGGCCTGATCGGAGTTCTTGGCGTTGACCTTGTGGGCCATGATGTCGCCGTGAGCATCCCAGGGGTCCCCCTTGGCGTAATAGACCTGGGTCATGCGTACGCCTTTTTCTGCGAGGCGGACAGCAGTGAGGCAACCGCGTGCAGTGGAGCCTTGGCCGTAGAGCTTTTGGGTGGCTTCTGATTCTTTGCGGATGTCGAAGACTTCGGGCGCTTCGGTCTGCATTCGGTAAGCAGTTTCCATCGACTTGAGGACGGCTTCTACCTGAGCGTCAGAGCCTTCGCGGGTGCGCTTGATGCCTTCCATCTTGTTGAGGAGGTCGATCTCGCGGCGCTGCTCGGTGAGTTCAAACTTGGGGTTGTTGACGTAGGAGATGAGCTTTTTGGGATCGAAAGATTTCTCGACTACGACCTTCTTCTCTTCCTTCTTCATCTCTTTGCCGTCTTTGTCCTTGGCCTGCATTTCTGCTTCCATGGGTTCGGGTGGCGCG
>JBKJUN010001061.1:0-2147 GCA_046590555.1 Bryobacter sp.
GCCAGCCGTCTTCGAGCTTGGCGATGTCGGCTAAAAGCTCTTCAGTGTAGGCGGTGGTTTTGAGGAACCACTGTTCGAGACTGCGCTGGATTACGGGTACGGTTTCATGACGCCAGCAGCAGCCGTCTACTACTTGTTCGTTGGCTAGCACTGTGGCGCATTCGGGGCACCAGTTGACCAGAGATTGCTTGCGGTATGCGAGGCCGCGCTCAAACATGCGGAGGAAGAACCACTGGTTCCAGCGATAGTATTCGGGTTCGCAGGTGGCGATTTCGCGTTCCCAATCGAGGGCGAAGCCGAGGCGCTTGAGGCCTTTCTTCATTTGGGAGATGTTTTGGAGAGTCCACTCGCGGGGCTGGCGGCCGGACTTGAGCGCGGCGTTTTCGGCGGGCAGGCCGAAGGCGTCCCAACCCATCGGATGGAGGACGTCGTAGCCGCGCATGCGCATGAAACGGGCTAGAGCGTCGCCGATCGAATAGTTGCGGGCATGGCCCATGTGGAGGCGTCCGCTGGGGTAGGGGAGCATCTCGAGCACATAGAATTTCTTGGTGGGGTTGACGGGGGTGCGATAGAGGGCGGGATCCGCTTCCCATCGAGCGTGCCACTTCTCTTCGATCTCTTGGTGTAGATATTGCTTTTCGGGCATGTGGAGGGTGAATCTCCACTTTAACGCGGCTAGCGGTAGTAGTTTTTGAGCCAGACGTGGTGACGCATGATTTCGAGTTCTTCTGGGCTTAGGGGGCCGAGGTCGCTTACGGCGCAGTTGGACTCTACCGTCGAGTTGCGGCGCATGCCTGGGATGGCTACCGAGACGGCATCGCTGGTCAGGATGAAGCGGAGGGCGCGTTGGGCAAGAGTGCCTTTGATATCTGCTGTGGCTTTATCGAGATCGGCTACTCTTTTGATCACGTCGTTGATGCGGTCGTCGCGGAAATACCAGGCGCGGAAGTCTTCTGGCTCGAAGGTGGTGTCTGCTTTGAGGGCTCCGGTGAGTGAGCCTTCGTCGAGGGGGACGCGAGCGAGGACGCCGACGTTGTGCTGGATGCAGGCGGGGAAGAGCCAGCGCTCTGGGGATTGCTCGAAGACGTTGTAGATTACTTGCACCGTGTCGATGAGGCCACTCGATACGGCGTCGAGGGCGGATTCGGGTTGGTGGTCGTTGATCGAGATGCCGAAGTGTTTGACTTTGCCGGACTTTTTCAAGTCTTCGATGGCGCGGCGCCAATCGTCCTGGAAGAACCAGATTGGGTTCCAGACGTGGAATTGCTGGAGGTCGATTTGTTCTACGCCGAGGTTGCGGAGGCTGGTTTCGGTGGATTCAATCGCGTAATCGTAGGGGAAGACTTCTTCGATTCCGATGCCGGGGGCGGCGGGCCAGGTTAGGTTCCTGGGAGGGATCTTGGTTGCGATGAAGACTTTGTGGCCGGCCTCGCGAGCGACCTGACCGACGAGGGTTTCACTGTGGCCGTCGTTGTAGGCAAGGGCGGTGTCGATGAAGTTGAGACCGAGGTCGATGGCGCGCTTTAGGGCGGTGAGGCTGCTGATGTCGTCGCCTCCGAGCCACTGTTTACCACCGATGCCCCAGGCTCCGTAGCCGATCTCACTGACTTCAATTTCGGTCTTTCCGAGCTTGCGGTATTTCACACCCCGATTTTACCTGTATGCTGTGGGCATGAGGCGAATTTTCCTCTGTATCCTGATTTTGGTTTTGAGCGTTTTGGGCGCGCAGAATTACCGGCTTTATCTGAAAGAGGGCGGGCACCATCTGGTGCGCGAACACAAGGTGGATGGAGACAGGGTTCGTTATTACTCGGTAGAGCGAGGGGATTGGGAAGAGATTCCGGTTTCGATTGTGGATCTTAAGAAGACCGCGAGAGAGCTTGGGGATCGCGAGGATTCGCGCAAGCAGGAGAAGCAGATGCTGGCCGAGGAAGCTGCGGTGGAGCGCGAGATGCGGCGGATTGTGGCGAGCATGCCCGAGGAGCCGGGGCTGTTTCGATTGGGGCCAGAGAACAAGATCATCACGATGAAGATGGCGGAATCTACGCTGGTTACCGACAAGAAGCGGCAGGTGCTGAAGTTGCTTTCGCCGATCCCAATTGTGGCGGGCAAGAGCACGGTGGAGCTGGTGGGGGAAAAGTCCGATC
>JBKJUN010000060.1:0-12909 GCA_046590555.1 Bryobacter sp.
ACATCAAGGATGCGATAAACAATCGGACTATCGAGCAGGATCACGCCAAGCTACGCGAGATGATGATTGCCTACATCAAGGCCACCGGGAACAAGGTGATGGTTTGCGCTGAGATGACTTATCAGGTGGAATTGGGCAAAGAGATTCTGGTAGATCCGCTACCGGCGGAGATCCGCAAGAACGTGGTGTGGAGGGATACGTATTGGCTACCTGATGAGGCGGCTTCGATCTATTCGCAGGCTCAGGCGGTGATCAGCATGGAGTGTCATTCTCCGCTGATTTCGCTGCATGTGGGGACTCCAACTTTTTACGTGCGGCAACCTACCGACACAACCAAGGGGCAGATGTATCGCGACTTTGGCGCAGGGGATTGGTTCTTTGAGGTGGATGAAACTTCGGGCCGTGAGTTGTGGTCGCAGTTGGAGAGGATCGTCAAGGATCCGCGAACAGCCAAGGCGAAGGTGAAGTCCATCATGTCTAGCGTTGAAGCGAGTCAGAAGCGCATGGTGGATGTGGCGCGGACTACGATTCTAAATCGTCCGCATGGTAACGGCGGAATTCCGGGAGCGCCCAACAGATGACGAGCGAACCGATCATGCAGAGTGCGCCGCCCATCACCACTGATGGGCCGAGCCCCATCAGGCGGGCAGCGAAGCCGGCTTCGACGTTGCCAAGGTAGGGTCCGCTGAGGTAGCTCACCATCTCGATGGCGGCGGTTCGACCTCTCAGCCGCGCCGGGATCGTTTGATTCCAGATCGTCATTCGGAAGATGCCACTGACGCTATCGGCTGCCCCGGCGAGGGCGAGGAAAAAGAGTGCTAGCCAGAGGCTGCTCGAGAGGCCGAAGCCAACAATGGCGAGGCCCCAGAGTCCGGCGGCCCAGGTAATCGCGAGGCCATGTCTTTTGACTTTGCTGGCCCAGCCCGAACTGATGCTAATCGCGAGTGCGCCCACCGGCCCCGCCGTGTAAAGCCAGCCTACGTTTTGGGTGCCGAAGGTGTCGCCAAAGGCGGGGAAGAGCGCATTGGGCATGCCGAAGAACATGGCGTTCATGTCGATCAAGTATGTGCCGAGTAAGTCGCGCCTTCGTAGCGCGTAGCGCCATCCTTCAGCGAGTGCGTGCCAACTGAGGCCGCCTTCTTCACCGCCTCTAAAGCTTTTCTTCTCGAGCAAAGCAAGGCCAGCGATTGCCGCGAGGTAGGTTGCAGCGTCGATTCCGAAGGCTGTGGCAGCACCATACTTTACGGCGATCCAGCCTGCGAGGCCGGGCCCGGCGATAAAGGCGGCGTTGTGGCGTACCGCGTTGAGCGCACCTGCGGCGGACATCTCGTGTGGCAGGATCATCTGCGGCGTCATCGCCTCCATCGCCGGACGCTGAATCGCGTTGAGGCCCGCCAGCATTGCTGCGGCGGCGAAGAGCAGCCATAGCTGAGGTGTGGGCTGGAGCGCGTTCCAGGTCAGACCCACAAGAATCAGCGCCATGAGGCTATCGGCCCCAAGAACGAGATTTCTTCGATCAAAGCGATCGGCCAGAACACCTCCGATGAAGGCCACCAGCAGCATCGGAACAAATTCGACGATACCCAGCAAACCGACCATCACCGAGGACTTGGTGAGCCGGTACATTTCAACGGGCAATGCAACGTAGGTAATCGCGGAGCCGAAGCTCGATACCATCTGCCCGCTATAGAGCAGCCGGAAGTCGCGGGAACGGCGGAGAGGTGCCAAGTCTGGAAGGAATTGCTTCACGATAGACGTCCGGTTATTATCCCACCCTGCTGGCACTAAGTTCGACTTATCGATATTATTTAGAGCATGATTCGTTCGAAGCTATCCTTTTTGGCCCTGGCCTGTCTCGCGGTTCCTGTGGGCGCGCAGTTGGTTCCTCGCGAAAAACTCGTCTCGATCCTCGGCTTTGAAAATGGCAGCGCAGGCGCCAGTCCTGCGGGGTGGGAAGGTATGGGAGGAGAGATCAAAGTTGATGATCAGATCTTTCATTCGGGCAAACTGTCGGCGCGGATTGAACGGAATGAGAAATCCAACGCAGCATTCACTACGGTCACAACCATGATCAAGCGGGACTTCGTTGCGGCGCGAATTGAATGGTGCGGATGGATCAAGGCGGAATCGGTCAACGGCTTTGTGGCCTTATGGTTGCGCGAAGACGGGAATGAAGGTGTCCTTGGATTCGACAGTTTGCAAAAATTGGAGCTTAAGGGGACCTTCGATTGGACACGGCATTGTGTCAGCATCCCCGCACGCGATAATGGCAAGCAGATTGTAATCGGATTTCTATTGAGTGGCATGGGAAAAGCGTGGGTGGATACGCTTGAATTGAAGGTGGATGGCAAGCCGGTTGCCGAAGCAACTGAGCGCACTCGTGAGATCACCATTCTCGAGACAGATACCCAGTTTGTTAAAGGATCGGGCCTTGTGGTGAAGGAACTCAGCGACAAACAGGTTGCCAATCTTGCACTCGCGGCCAAGCTCTGGGGCTTCCTTAAATACCATCATCCGGTCATCACATCTGGCAAGAAACATTGGGATTTTGAATTGTTTCGAATCTTGCCGAAGATCATCGCCGAGGACGACATCAGGACGTCGCTTGCAGCCTGGATCGATGGCCTGGGCCCAAATGAAGCTTGCTCACAATGCGTTTTGCTTGCCCCAGAGAAGCTCCAGCTCAAGCCTGACCTGGGGTGGTTGTCAGACGAGAAATTGCTGGGCAAGACGCTGAGTGAGAAATTGCTTGAAATTCACCGCAACCGCCCTTCGAAAAAGCAGTTTTTCGTCTCGAGTTTTCCGAACGTGGGCAACCCGATATTCAATCAAGAACTGAATTATGCGGGGATCCAATTCCCTGACCCTGGCTACCAACTTCTGGGCCTTTTTCGCTTCTGGAACATGATGCAGTACTTCAACCCGAACCGGGAGATCATGTCCGACAACCCTGCTAATGCGGCCAATTACTGGCATCAAGTTCTTGCAGATTCCGTTCGCCCCTTTACCTTGGCGAAATCGCGTCTTGAATACGATGAACAATTGCTTCACTTGATTGCCAAGGTGAACGATGGCCACGCGAATCTAAGGTCGTCACTTGCATCGCGGCCGCCGATAGGAGCTTGTCAGATCCCGGTTGCAATCCGCTTTGTCGAAGACCGGCCAGTGGTGATGAGCACGAATTCGAAAATCCCCGATCCTGAATTTCCACTGAAGCGCGGAGATGTGATCACACATCTAGATGGAGTGGCCGTGGAGATGCTGATTGAAGCCTGGCGGCCCTATTACCCTGCCTCGAATGAACCAGCGCGCAAGAGGGATATGTCCAGCTCGATGACAAGCGGTGCTTGTGCGGTGGCAGAGATAGAAATCTTGCGCGACGGTAAGCCTGCAAAATTTCAAACCAAGCGCATCGCAAGAATTGAAATGGACCCACTGGCAGGCAGAGAGCACCATCGGCCAGGCCCCACATTTCAAAAGCTCTCGGATGATGTGGCCTATTTGAAGCTGCGCCCGGTGAGCGCGGCCGAAGCCCCCAATTACATACGTTCGGCCGTTGGGACAAAGGGCTTGATTATTGACATTCGCAATTACCCTTCGGAGTTTATGGTCTTCAGTCTCGGCGGACACCTTATCCGATCCCCTACTGCATTCGTGCAGTTCACGCAAGTCGATTTCGCGAATCCTGGAGCGTTCTATTGGAAGGTGGGCCCGCCGCTTGAGCCAAAGGAGCCACACTATGAAGGTAAGGTTGTGATCTTGGTGGATGAGTCTTCGCAGAGTCAGGCCGAGTACACTACGATGGCGTTTCGAGCTGTTCCGAACGCAGTTGTAATTGGCAGCACTACAGCTGGGGCGGACGGGAATGTTTCGCAAATCCCTTTGCCGGGCGGAGCATCCTCCATGATCAGCGGGATCGGAGTTTACTATCCCGACCAGCGACCCACGCAGCGTATTGGTATCGTACCCGACATCGTGGTGAGACCGACCATTGCCGGAATCAAGGCAGGCAAAGATGAAGTTCTCGATGCTGCTATCGAATACATCAGGAAGTCTGACGGCGCCGCCAAGCGCTAAAGCGCCGCAGCGAGAGTGCGATTCCGGTCCAGACCAGAACTGCCCCACCTGCTGAGACGATGCCAGCAACGGTTTGCCCCACGAGGCCTAGCGCTTCGCCAGTGTGCAGGAATCGCGAAAAGGACCGGACCTTCCTACCCAAATTAAAATCTTCAAAATTTTCACTCTTGATGACAGTTGCAGCGGAGCGGTCGAGAGTAATTGTGGACCGCAATTGCGGCTGACCGCCATCTCCACGATCCACCGTAAAAGTCATGGGCCCATCGCCGGGTTCGAGCCGAAAGCTGACGCTCTGCCACCCCGATTTGCGTTTGGCTAATTCGAGTAAACGATCGATTCCTGCCGCATTCGGCATGCCCTTTAGGGCAGGAGTGTTAGCTGCTTTCGGCATCTCCGTGCCAGTTACCTGATAAATCAATTCATTCGCCCAAGGGTAGGAGATAGGCAGCGCTGAGATGATGACAAAGAAGAGGGGTATGGCAGACCAGATACCAATCGTGTTGTGCCAGTTAAAGTCTCGTGCCTTGCCACTCAGGCCGCCGCGAAACCAGGTGACGGGGCGGAGGTGCTTCCAGCTCCGAACGCGTGGAATCCAGATATACATGCCAGAGAGAGTCAGAAAGACAAAGGCCAAAGTACAAGCCCCAGTGATTGCCTTACCCCAGGCCCGCCATTCGCCTTCCCAGGCTAGCCACCGGTGCCAGGCTCTTACCTTTTGAAAGAACTCACGACGGGCGAGATTCGGCTTGCCGAGTTCTTGGCCCGAGTAAGGATCGAGATAAACGACACCTGCCTTGCCTCGATTCACTTCGATCGGGAGGAGGGGATTGGATCGGAGCGTAATCGTTGAAACCCCTTTCCATTCCTGGTGAGTGAGAACTTCTTCCAGTGGCAAGCGATTTGCACTGGAGGTAAGAGGAGCCCCGGCAAAAGCACCGATTTCGGCTCCCGTCTGCATCTGACGCTCATAGGTCAAAAGAACGCCAGTAGCAGACATTAGAAGGATGACAAGGCCACCCACGCAACCGGCCACGAGGTGTGACCAAAACAAAATCTTCCGGATCATCTAGAGCAGTATCTTTCGCAACTTAAAAGCTTAGCTTAAGAGCCATCTGGATGACGCGCCAGCTTTCGCCATTCTGGTTGGTGGTGGACGAACTGGCGGTGGAAAGTGTAACGCAGCAGGTTTGGCCAAAGACGGGCGAAATGATCGAAGGCGTTCCGCTGGATGCGTCGCGCGGATTGCGGAAGTTTGCGTGGTTGAGGGCGTTGAACATTTCCGTGCGGAAGGTCAGTCTGACGCGCTCGGTGATCTGGAAGCCTTTGGAGATGCCCATGTCGAGATTCCAGTAAATAGGACCCTGGAAGACGTTTCGACCGATGCCGAGTTGGCCTGGAGCGGGCAGAGCAAATTGTGAAGCGTCCTTGAAGAGTACTGGCCCCAAAACGCCCGCTTTGTCCTGCAACTTGGCTTCCGGGTACTTAGTGACACCCGGGGCAAGTGCAGCGCGGCTTTGCGCAGTGCCGTTGGCAGTCAAAACGCCTGAACGGACGGTAAAGGGTTCGCCCGACTGATAGGTGAAGATGCCGTTGATGCTCCATCCACCTATTACAGTGTTTGCGACTTTGTTAGCGTTGGCGAAAAGCTTCTTGCCTTTGCCGAAAGGAAGCTCATAGATGCTGCTCATGTTAATGACGTGGCGCTGATCGAAGTCGGAGCGGGCGCGTTCATTGTCGTAGTTGCGACTATCGACAGGAGTGCGGGAATTGGTGGTGGTCAATCCGCCGCCTGAGGTTGCAGCCACGGGATCGAGGGAGAGGTTGTCGATTGACTTGGACAACGTGTAGGAACCACCAAAGAGAAGACCGGCGGAGTCAAAGCGCTTGCGGAAGGTGGCCTGCATCGAGTGGTAGATCGAGTCGGCACCATTGTCTAGATAAAGAATCTGTGCAAATTGTGCATTGGGGCGGAGTCTGGCAGCGGTAGTGGTCTGCTCGAGGCGAACAGCGAGGTTGCCAGCTCCGTTCTGATTGAGGTCAGTGACGGAGGCAGCGGAGTTGGCAAATGCGCTTGTAATGATGCCCTGTTGGATGAGCGGCACTGTGCTGGCACCGACGCAGGGAGCACCACTGGCGAGTGTGCCGTCTGCGCGGCAACCGGCAATGGAGACGTTACGCTGCATGGCAAGAAAACTGGGGAGCAGCGGGCCGGATTCGACCTGATTCGCATCCCAGGTGCGGTATAGCCGTGTGCCACGGCGACCGACATAGCCAAGACTTGCAACATAGCCCTTGCCGAATTCGCGCTGCATGGTGAAGTTCCACATGTGAACCGTGGGCAGTTTCAGATTCGGATCAAATACGCGGGCTGGCGGTGCCGTGTTGTAGGTGCTTGCTGTCGGTGTGAGCTGGCTGCTCGGCTTGGCAGAGGGTGGAGCCAACTGGTTGGGGAAGTTGCCAAGAAGCGCGTCTGGCACTGTTGCACAACCGGCTGTGGGTGTAGCGCCAACGGGCGAGATGCAGCGGAAGACCTGGCCAGGGACTGCAGAGGCGATCGAGGTAACTTGAAAGGTGCTGATCGGGTCGAAGGCCATCGTATAGCCGGTTCGGATGACGAACTTGTTTGAGTTGCCTGGAGACCAGGTCAGCCCGAGGCGGGGAGCAAGTGCGCCCCAATTCCAGTTCTTGTACCAGCGCTCGGCCGCTACAAAGGTCACTGGCCCTTCGCTTCCATCAATACGCCTGTTGGGAACATAAACGCGGTTGCCAGCTTCGGTGGGAGGAGCGTTGATTTCCCAACGAACACCATAGCTGATGCTCACATTCCGGCGGACACGCCATTCGTCTTGCGCGAAAAAATTGTACTGCTTGGTGCGCTGGCCCTGGGCCCAAAGGCTCACCGATTTTTCTCCAGTGAGGAAGGGCAGAAAGGTATCGCTCTTCAGGTCACCAATGAAGTTATGAGTGATCTGGGCAGGGATTCCGATCAGATCGTTGATTGTGCCTTGCAACCGGTTCAAATCGGCGGCGGCAATTCCTGGCACCGTAGCGGTGCTTACCGCTGGAAGAGCGAATCCTGTGGGAGGCCGTATGGTCCGCGAGAGTGAGATCGAGGGAGTAAGTGCGATGCCGCCGACATCACCACGCTGGTCGTTGTGTTGGTAGAAGCGAATGTTGCCACCGAACTTATAGACGTGCGCACCGGCGACATAGGTGAGATTGTTGATGTACTGAATCGTGTTCACGGCCCGGGCAGTGCGAGGCGAAGCAGTGTAGTCGACGTCGACGTTATTGAAGGTGAAGCGCGGGGTGTTGGGGAAGAGCGGATTGGCTTCACCTTGGGTGAAGAGGAAGGTGAAGCGCGAATAGCCCACGGTGAACTCGTTGACCAGACGGGGGCTCAGTGTGCTGCGGATGCCGAGAGCAATGTTCTTGGCGGGCCGAAAGACTTCGCCTCGTGCGGGGTAGCCAGGCAGCACCTGGGGACGGCCATTGAGAGGGTCGCCACCAAGTGTGTTCTGCTCTGCGCCGAGATAGCGGAAGAAAAGATTGTTGTTTTCGTTGATGACGTGATCGATGCGGGCGAGATACTGTGGCCCGCGGATCTGGAAGGGCGAGTTCCAGGAGTAGATGCCGGTATTGAGGCCGTCACCTGCGGCGAAGGAATTTGGCTGCGGGTAGCCTCCGATTACGCTCTTGACGGCGGGGTTAAGGCCGCGGCGCAGGGGATCGTTCTGGAAGATGTTGTAAGAGGCGATGCAGTTGATGTCGCCTTGGGCTGCACAGTTGCGGACGCCTGAGTTGAGTGCGCCGGTGCGCTGGTCAACCAGGGCAGAGGAATTCTGCGTGATGCGTTGGCCATTGACTGTGAAGGGACTGCGATTGTCGACCACAAAGTAGCGGAAGATGCCGCTGGCTGCGGTGGCATTGTAAAGGTCGACGGTCTCACCAAAGCTCTTGTCGATGGGGTCTTTGAAGTTGACCTTCTGGCCCTGCCACGAACCAAAGAAAAAGGTCTTGTTTTTCCGGATCGGGCCTCCGATCTCAAAGCCGTACTGGTTCAATTTGATTTCAGGCTTAGGGAGGCCTTGTGCGCGGGCAAAGAATTCATTCGAGTTGAGCGCGGTATTACGGAAGAATTCAAAGGCTGTACCGTGGAACTGGTTTGTGCCGCTGCGGGTGGCTACCGAGACGTTGGCCCCAGAGTTGCGTCCTTCTTCAGCCGATGGGTTTGAGGTTGTGACCTTGAACTCTTGAACGTTATCGGGGTTTAAGCGGAAGATGTTGTTGGTGGGATTGGGGTTGGTACTTTCGTTGGCTTCAATGCCGTCGATGGTGACGTTGACGGCACCGCTGCGGGCTCCGTTAACGTTTGCCGTTCCGCCAGAACGCTGGGTAACACCAGGTTCGTAAATCAGGAGGTTGAGTGGATTGCGGCCATTGAGCGGAAGGGCTTCAATCGCTTTACGCTCAACGACGTTACCGATGGTGGCATTGTTGGTCTGGATCGTCTCGCCGTTGGCTTCGACCTGAATCGTTTCGCTGGCTGCACCGACTTCAAGAGTGGCATTGACCGTGGCAGGGGTGTTGATCTGCAAGACGATCTTAGACAACTGGAATTTCTTAAAGCCTGTGCCTTCGACGGTCAGTGTGTAGTTCCCAACCGGGATGGACGGAAAAGCATAAAGCCCGGCGGCGGTAGTGGTCTGGTTGTAACGAAGGCCAGTGTTCTCGTTGGTGGCAACGACAATGGCTCCGGGCACAGTGGCACCAGACGAATCCGTAACGGTGCCGCTCAACTGAGTGGTTGATGTTTGGGCAAAAAGTGAAAGGCTAAGAGCTAGAAGCAGAACGAAACGAGCAACCATTTGGAAGAACTCCCCTGAAAGACTTGTGGTTGTAATAGGATAGCGTTCCCGAGGTTTACAATAAAGCCATGAGTGCTGAAACAGCGAAAGTGGCCCTGGTGACGGGTGCCAGCAAAGGCATTGGCAAGTGTATTGCCATCGAGCTTGGCAAGGCTGGCTTTGATGTGGCCGTCAACTACAACAGCGACCTGCCGGGGGCACAGGACACTGTGGCTCAAATTGAAGCATTTGGGCGCAAGGCTGTGGCGCTGCAAGCCAATGTGGGCAGCGTTGAGAGTGTCAGAAATCTATTCAAGCAGTTTGACGAGCATTTCGAAGACCTTCATGTTGTAGTTGCCAATGCAGCAGTGCAGACCTGGAAGCCGCTATTAGAGCTGCAAGTAGAAGATTGGGACAAGGTGATCAACACCAATCTGCGCGGTACTTTTCTTTGCACGCAGGAGGGAGCTCGACGGATGGTGGCGAAGTCTCACGGTGGCAGCATCATCACGCTGGGCTCTGGGTGCAACAAGCTGGCCTTTCCGCGTCTGGTCGATTACACCGCCTCCAAGGGTGGCATTGAAATGTTCACCAAGGTGGCTGCTGTGGAGTTGGGCAAGTATCAGATTCGCGTAAATTGCGTAGCACCTGGTGCGACGGAAGTAGAGCGTACCAAGGCCGAGACCGGCGACTATGCGGGTACGTGGGCACCGGTTACGCCGCTCGGCCGTATTGGAATGCCGTTAGATATCGCGCGGGCAGTTCTCTTTTTTGCTGGCGATCAGAGTGAATTCGTGACCGGGCAAACGCTCTTCGTCGATGGCGGCGTCGGGGCCAAGCCCCAATGGCCCTATGAATTTTGATGGTGAGCCGCAAAGGCTCGATATCTTCCTTCAGACCCTTTATCCGAAGTACAGCCGCAGCCGGCTACAGGAGTGGATCAAGAAGGACCGCGTCAAGGTAAACGGTAAGTCGCAGAAGGCTTCGCACATCCTGAAGGGCGGCGAAGAGATTGAAGTGGAGCCGCTTGAGCTGAAGGCGCTGAAGGCGACCGCTGAGGATCTGCCGCTCTCAATCCTCTATGAGGACGACGATCTAGTCGCGATCAACAAACCTGCCGGCATGACCGTGCACGCGGGCGCTGGTACAACCGATGGCACGCTGGTCAATGCCCTGCTCTTTCGGTTTGAGAAGCTGTCACAGTTGGGCGGGGACTTGCGCCCGGGGATCGTGCATCGTCTGGACAAATACACCAGCGGTGTAATTCTGGTTGCCAAGAACGACATCGCGCATCGCAAGCTTCAGGATCAGTTCTCGGGCCGTGAGGTTGAGAAGACTTATATTGCGCTGGTTGAGAACGTAATGAAGAACGACACCGGCACCGTGAATCGCCCGATTGCGCGAGACCCCTGGAAGCCGGTGCGGATGGCCGCAATCGTCAAGGACGACCCTGAGCTTGGGCGTGAGGCGATTACGCACTGGAAGGTGCTAAAGCGCTATGAGCGCTTTACCTTGGTGGAAGTAAAGATCGGCACCGGGCGTACGCATCAGATCCGGGTGCATCTTGGGCACCTGGGGCACAAGGTTGCCGGGGACACGCTCTATGGGGGCCGCCCGCATGATTCGGGTCGATTTTTCTTGCATGCGTGGCGCATCAAGTTTGCGCAGCCGACAACCGGCGAATCGATCCAGATCGAAGCTCCGCTGGCCGATGAACTCAAAGATTGGCTTCGCCCTCTACAATAGGATTGTGAATCGTCGCAACTTCCTCGCCTTACCCTTGGCCGCTTACGCTCAGAATCCCGATCCTAACCGCATCATCCTTGATGTTTTCCGTGTGAACTTTCTTTTCACCGTGTCGGACAAAAAGGGGCGCTTCGTGATCAACCTCAATCGCGAAGACTTTGAAGTCTACGAAGAGAAGAAGCCGCAGAATATTCTGGAGTTCATCGCGGAATCCAATCTTCCGCTGCGCCTCGGCATTCTGATCGATTCGAGTAATTCCGTGCGCGACCGCTTCAAGTTCCAGCAGGAGGCAGCGGTTGAGTTCATCACCTCGGTGATTCGGCCAAAGGAAGATCGCGCGATTGTGGTGTCGTTCGACAATCAGGTGGAGTTGCGGGCAGATTTGACTGGCGACGTAGAGAAGCTGTCGCAAACGGTTCGGGACTTGCGCGCCGGTGGCGGTACGGCATTGTTTGATGCCGTCTACTATGCGTGCAAAGACAAGTTGATGCAGGATCAGCCGCTCTTCAAGTTCCGCCGTGCGATGGTTATTTTGAGTGACGGAGACGATACGCAATCGGTAATGACTCGCGAGCAGGCGATCGAGATGGCGCTGAAGGCGGACGTAGTGATCTACACGATTTCAACCAATATCACTAAGATCGAGAGCGAAGGTGACCGTATCCTGAAGCGCCTGTCTGAGCGGACTGGCGGTATGACATTCTTCCCGTTTAAGGCCAGCGATCTTGCCCAGAGCTTTGAAAATATCGCGAACGAATTGCGCAGTCAGTACAACCTTCTCTATCGCCCTGAGCCAATCAAGACCGATGGCCAGTGGCACCCGGTGCAGATTCGCGTCAAGGGCCGCAAGGACCTGATTGTGCGGGCGCGCCCTGGTTATTACGCGCCGAAGAGCTAGGGCTAATACCAGACCATACGCAGCGGCACCCAGCCTTTTGCGATGACCTTTGGCTTGGGGGCTTCACACAATCCAGCGTCAAGGATCGTCACTTGAAGCCAGAGCTTGCCGTTCACAATTTGCTTGCCGGTGATCTTTACGCTGGACTCAACATCGGTCTTGAGTGTAGGGCCTCTTGGGCCTCCTGCGGTGGCCGAGAGGCGCTGGCCCCACTCTTCTTTGGTGAGATAGATCTGGTTGCCTTCGAGCAGATCGGGCAAAGCTACAAACTGACCTCCCTGAGCCATTCGTACCCAAAGGCTGGTGCCTTGCTTGGACTTCACGCGCAGCCAATCCTGCTGCTTCTCGTAAACGACCATGCCTGTATCGGCAGCGCCACCTGTTTGTGCAAAAGCCTCAACTCGCTCCGGAGCTTTGCCCATCCCGAGCATTCCGAGTCTTTCTTCTGGCTCCTGAGCCATAGCGAACAAAATCGTAAACAGAATCAATTTCGATCAAGACCAGAAAGTTGGCACTGAAGTCATGGGCTAAAATCAGTCCACTGTGCATGCTTTTCTGTTTCTTCTTTTACTGGCGGCGAACAACGAATGGACGGTCAACGGTGGCACCAACAACATCCGCTATTCACCGCTCACGCAGGTAAACCCTGGCAACGTATCCAAACTCAAGCTCGCCTGGAGCTACGACTCGCACGACGAATTCAAAGATTCCGAGATGCAATCGAATCCGATCATCGTCGATGGCATCCTCTATGCAACCACACCCAAACTGCGCGTCGTAGCTGTGAATGCGGCCACGGGCAAAGAGCTATGGTCGTTCGATCCTGCGGGCGGTGCTGCACCACAACGGCGATTTCGGCACCGCGGCGTAACCGTCTACAAAGACCGCCTATTCTTCACGCACCGTAACGAGCTTTGGGCTCTGGATCGCAAGACAGGGAAACCGATTCCGGGCTTCGGCACATCGGGACACATCGATCTGCGCGAAGGCCTCGATCGCCCTGCTGACAGACTCACCGTTAGCGCGAGCAGCCCTGGGGTGATCTTCGAGGACATGCTGATTCTGGGCAGTACGGTACCTGAAACATTGCCAGGTTCGCCCGGTCATATCCGAGCCTTCGACACTCAAAGCGGCAAGATCCGCTGGACTTTTCGCACCATCCCGCAACCGGGAGACTTTGGCTATGAGACTTGGCCGAAGGATGCATACAAGGTTTCCGGCGGAGCCAATGCCTGGGCTGGACTCAGCATAGATCCCACACTCGGCATGGTGTTTGCCGCAACCGGGTCAGCCTCGTTTGATTTCTATGGTGCCAATCGGATCGGCGACAACCTTTTCGCC
>JBKJUN010000314.1:0-1842 GCA_046590555.1 Bryobacter sp.
TCTCGATCGCACGTGGAGCCAGCAGAGGAGTGTCGAGGAGTTTCGCGCCTTCGACCGGATCTTTCTTTTCGCCATTGCCGAGATAAGTTTCGATAGTGCCGGTCTTAAGATCAAGACGGCGCACACGGTCGTTGCCGATATCGCAAATCAGTAGACGGCCCTGCGGGTCGAAGACGATGCTGTGCGGTTGGCGGAGGGTTGCTTTCTTTGCATAACCGCCATCACCGCTGAAGCCCGGTTGCCCGGTGCCGGCGACTGTGGTGATGGTCTTGCGTTTTTTGTCGACGCGACGGATGATGTGGTTCTTCATATCGGCAAAGAAGAGATTGCCTTTGCTGTCGAAGCGCACCTCGTAAGGTTCGTCGAGATCAGCTGAGGTAGCAAGAACACCTTCGCCCGTGTTGCCTTTCTGCCCGGTTCCGGCAACGACCGTAGTCTTGCGGGTTTTAAGATCCATGCGGCGAACCACGTGGCTATTGATGTCGCACCAGTAGAGGGCGCCGTCGGGGCCAATCACCAAGCCGTAAGGGTTGTTGACCTGGGTGTCACTGAGGCCTGGCTTGCCGTCGCCGATGAGAGTTTCAATCTGCTGGGCTGGCAGGATGGCTGCTAGGGCAAAAAGCAATCTAAGAGTTTTCATGTGGAATGCTTTCCATTTTTACACTCACTCGAAACCTGGGCAGAGGCATTGCGTCCAATCGGGCAGGAGGCATTCATGAAAGCCAAGCTTCTCAGTCTCGCGCTGCTCAGCAGCGGCGCTTTGTTTGCCCAGTATGGCGGCTATCGTTCCGCCGATCCTTACGGCCGTAGCCAAGGCCGCACCAATCCCTATGCGTCTGGACAGCGCATCATAGATTCGATCCAATCGGACTTGTCGCAGATCGGCCAGCGAGCGGCCTGGGATGGTTGGGCCCGGCGGCGGTTTTCAGAGTCTATCGAGAACCTGGAGCGATTCCAACAAAGCGCGGCTCGCGGTAAATTTGATCGTGGACGGCTCGACAAAGCGATCAACAATTTGAACCGTTTGATGACTGCCCCGGAGCTTTATCCGCGCGACCGGCAGCGCATCGCCTATCATCGCGACCAACTGCGCGCCTTCCGATCCCGCAACGGATAGAATCAGTGGCATGCGTTTGCTTGCCTTTGTGATTCTGTCTTCGTTTACCCTGAGAGCCCAGCCGACTGTAGTGAGACCGGGCGCTCAATCGTCTCTGCCCCCTTCTGATGCCATCGTTCTTTTTGACGGCTCTGGTGTTGACCAGTGGATCAAGCCCGATGGCAGTCCCACTGGGTGCTCGAT
This sequence comes from Bryobacter sp., assembly GCA_046590555.1. Lineage (GTDB taxonomy): Bacteria > Acidobacteriota > Terriglobia > Bryobacterales > Bryobacteraceae > Bryobacter. Next base: position 1,301 of record JBKJUN010000314.1, read on the forward strand.
TGACAGCGACAAGTCGATGCTATGCGTGACCGGAGCCAAAGATGCTATCTCGAAAGTGAAGTATCGAAATGCGCAAATCCATGTCGAATACAAGCTGCCCCTGATGCCCGATCAGAAGGGCCAATTGAAGGGGAACTCTGGTGTTTTTCTGCTGGACTGCTTTGAGTTGCAAGTGCTCGATTCCTTGAATAACCCAACCTATGCGGACGGCATTGCTGGTGCGCTATACGGCTTTGCTGCGCCGCAGGTGAATGCTTCGAGGCCTGCCGGTGAATGGCAGACTTACGACGTGCTCTTCACTGCGCCAGCTTGCAGCGCAGAAGGTAACGTGGAGAAACCTGCGATGGCAACGGAGATTCACAACGGCGTGATGGTGCAATTGAATACGCTCCTGGCAAAGAAGGGGCCCGGCTGCCAGCAGGCAAGCCTTTGCGAGGCTGGAGCATTACGCTTGCAGGATCACTCCGGCTTTAAGGGTGCACCCCAGACTGAGCTGCGCTTTCGTAATATCTGGCTCAGGAAGCTGAACTAAATCACTTCGG
>JBKJUN010000323.1:0-13257 GCA_046590555.1 Bryobacter sp.
CAGGAAACCGTTGAGCCAGAATCAACCCTTGCCGCCCGCCCGTCGAACACCCAACGTAATAAGACTTCTCTGGAACCGCCCCATAAAACGCCTCAATCATCTTCCGCGAAACAGCCACCGTCAAACGCAACGACCGAAACGCGTAGTCATAAAATTTCTTGCGATCCACCGCAAAGCTCGCCAGCGGTTCACGCGAATCCTCATGCCCCGTATCGGTCACTCCAACAGCAAACCCCATCTGCGCACCAGCAACGGCATCCTTCCGAGCCATTGTCCCGGCATAGCCCCCATTGCCAAGCATCAGAAACTTCCTCTTCCACTCTACTGGCAGATACACGTCCACACGTACCTCAGGCAAAACCGACGCCTCCACCTTGCAATGCGCCGGTCCATCCACGCCGGCCTCCACCGCGATCGCCCTGAGGATCGTGAGTTCCCCGCCCGTCCTGCCAACAAGCGCCTTACATTTCTCAGTCCACTGATCGGCCAATCCTACACCTGCAAGCAAACACAAAAGAGCCAAGATTCGATTCAGCATAAAGCCACTTTACACATTGAACAAAGCCTTTGCCACGGCCTCCCTAACACATTCCCAAACTTGAGCAACCAATCCGCATTCAGGCTGATGGAATCGATTCGATGCTCGCCAAGAAACTGCGCAAAATCAGGAAAATCACTGGCAAAAGCGACAGCCCTCACTGAATCCATAACTTCCCTCACAATCTGACGTTCGCGATGCAAGCCTCGATTCTTCAGACCTCAGCTTGGGACGGGTCCACCTATACCATCGGTCCTGAGAGCCGGTTGCTGCGCTGCTATCCTTTCTCCTGCTTGACGTAAACGAAAGTAAGGCGCTATCTTACTTTTATGAAAACAACGGTATCCTCCAAGGGCCAAATCGTTCTGCCAGCAGAATTTCGGCAAATGGACCGAATAGAACCGGGGCAAGAATTCGACATAGAACGTCTCGACCATGGAGACTATCGCCTCATCCGCCGCACTCCTCCCCAGAACCAGGGCAGCATCGACTGGCTACTCTCTTGCCCACACAAAGATTTCTTCGTTCCCATCGACTCTGAGTCTACAGATTCCATCTAAAGCAGGCTCCCAATGAAATACCTCGTTGACGCTAACATTTTGAGTGAACCAACCAAGCCATTGCCCGATCCTTGTGTAATCGCTTGGCTTCGCGCAAATGAAAAGGACATCGCAGTCGATCCCGTCATCCTGGGCGAACTTCGATTCGGGATTCTAATCCTTCCTAAAGGAAGAAAGCGAACTTCCCTCGAACACTGGTTCGACGAAGGTGTCAAGCGACTTATTTGTCTTCCCTGGGACGCAAACACTGGCCTGAAATGGGCAGAACTGCTCGCCCGCCTTCGCAAAAACGGCAAAGCCATGCCGATCAAAGATAGCCTCATCGCAGCCACTGCGATCGCTCACGGTCTGGCTCTAGTTACTCGAAACCGTGTGCATTTCAAAAACGCCAGTGTGCCCGTCATAAATCCTTTTACGGATTAAGCCCTCGCCATGCGCCATGGTAAGGTCATCGTGATCTGTCGCGGTAGGGATAATCATCGCTGGTGCTTAGGAGTTGAAACCATTTGTATCCCGTCAACGCTGATGGTGCTGATATGTCCGGCCCAAGAAACGCTCGACTCGACACAGGTGCGTTCAAGCGGTAAGAGCCGTTCTGGAGTTGCAGGATGGCCCCGGAACAAGACAACACCAGAGCTTCTCAACGGACTTTAAAGTTGGACGGCAATCTGCCAGAAGTCTTTATCGAGAGTCAAGACGATACGCTCTTCAGCCTCGGCCAGATGCAATAAGTAGATGTCTTTTGCTCCGGCGAGGTTCGTTCGAGCCAAAACACATCGTGGCCGTCTGCGCGAAGCGACTGTTACCACTGACATTAGAAAATTCTCGTCAGCCAAGAAGCGCATTTATGCGGGTATCGGAAAGGCTTTGTATTCGTGCGCCAGGTAAGACAGGCAAGGATGTCTTCCCGGCTAAGGCCAGAATAGTTGGCGAGGACTTCCTGCTCAGACTGGCCGGCGGCGAGTTGTTCGAGGATGAATTCGACGGCAAGACGCGTTCCCAGGATTACGGGCTTTCCGGCCAAAATCTCTGGGTCCACGGTAATGCGCTCGAAAGGCGGCATCCTCTCACAGTAGCGTGCGAGAGACAATTTGGGAGTTGGACACCGGAATCGTTGAGGCATCTATCATAGATACATGGAGCAATACGCGAGTTGAGGCTTGGGATTGATTTTGGAACGATCCGGATCGTTGTGTCTTGGGTGGACCGGGGCAACTATCCGCTGGTGTCGTTCGATTGCCCGGACGGGGCAAGCCGGGACTGGTTTCCGGCGCTGGCAGCCTTCCATGTGGAGTACACGGGAGAGCGGGTTTACGGCTGGGATGCCTGGACAAAGCAGGCTGAGCCTGGGTGGGCTTCTGTCCGCAGCCTGAAGCGGCTCCTGAGTGAATTAGGCCCGGCTACGCCGATTAGCGTGGGGCCCCATCGTTTTCCTGCGCTGGACCTTTACCGGGAACTGGCGATGTCTTTGCGCAAAGCAATGCTTGAAGGATCGAACCTGACCATAGCTGCCGATGAGCCGCTGGAGGTGATCCTCGGTGTACCTGCGCACGCCAATTCAAATCAGCGCTTTCTGACGGCTGAGGCCTTTCATCTAGCCGGATTCCAGGTGCTGGCCATGCTGAATGAGCCATCGGCAGCGGCAATCGAATTCGGCCATCGTAACAAGATGACGAAAGACCGAATCCTGGTTTATGACCTTGGTGGTGGCACCTTCGATGCGTCGGTTGTCGCTCTGACCGAGAGCGAACGAAGTGTCATGGCCAGCGAAGGCATCGCGACTCTTGGGGGAGACGAGTTTGACCTGGTAATGGCAGAAATGGCGCTTGAAGCAATGAACCTCGACGCAAGTGAAATGAGCCAGCAAGAGTGGTTTCTTCTGGTCGAAGCTTGCCGTGAAAAGAAAGAAGCACTTCATCCCAACACCCGCAAGATCGAAATCGATCTAGAGGGAATCCGGGAAGCGGGGGGCAAGGTAACCCTGGCGGTGGCCGATTTCTACGAGCGGGCCTGGCCGCTTGTGGCAGAGACACTGCATGCAACGACAGACCTGTTGAGTTTATGGGGTGGCATTGAAGCAATCGAAGCGATCTACGTAACGGGCGGAGGCAGTGAACTGCCGCTAGTGGCCCGGCAGTTGAAAGAGCAATACGGGCGCAAGGTGAAGCGCAGCGCCTACATGCGCGCGGCAACTGCAATCGGCTTGGCAATTCATGCCGATCAAGAATCGGGCTATACACTGAAAGAACGGTTTCACCAGTATTTTGGGGTCTGGCGCGAAGCCGATCAGGGGCGAAGAATCATCTTTGATCCGATCTTTGCCAAAGGTACGGAATTGCCGGCAGCAATGCAGCCGCCACTTTTGGTGGAACGTTATTACAGGCCTGTGCACAATGTTGGGCACTTCCGGTTTTTAGAGTCCACTCGAATTGCGGACGACCACCAACCGGCTGGTGAGATTTCCTATTGGGATGAAATTCTGTTCCCATTTGATCCGGCACTAGAGAATCGCGGCGACCTGGCAAATATAACCGTAGAACACAACGACCGTGCCCACCACTGCGAGATTGTCGAACGCTATAGCTGCGATGCCAATGGCCAAGTGAGTGTAGAGATTGCCAATCGGGCAACGGGCTACTCAAAGATCTACCCGCTGGCAAGATGGGGCCAAAAGGATGAATCAATAGCGGCTGAGTCGACTACAAAAAAGCGTAAGGCACGGAAGGCGGCGAAAGCTTGAATTGGTTATTGATTCTGACCCCAGTGGTCGTATATCTGCACTTGACTCACTATGAGAATCAGACTGCGATCTTTGTGCTGGCATGTGTTGCTATTCTGCCCCTGGCTGGATGGCTTGGGCATGCAACTGAGCACCTGGCGGCAAAGACGAATGAGAGTGTGGGTGGGCTATTAAACGCCACCTTCGGCAATGCAGCTGAATTGATTATTGCGATAAGCGCCATGCGAGCGGGCTTATTTGATGTCGTCAAGGCGTCGCTAGCTGGTTCCATCATCGGCAATCTTCTCCTTGTATTGGGGGCGTCGATACTGGCTGGTGGCTTGAAATACAAGGAGCAGCGGTTCAGCGCCCAAGCGGCTCGAGCGCAAACGACGCTACTGACTATCGCCGCGATTTCATTGATTCTCCCGGCGGCTTTCCATTATCTGTCTGGAGGGATGCAGGGGCAGGCGGACCTGGAACGGGATCTGAGCCTGGAGTTCTCAATCCTGTTGCTAGTGATTTATGGCTTGAGCTTGCTGTTCTCGCTCAAGACGCACAAGCACTATTTTGCAACCGGGAGTGACGAAGAGGCTCATGGCGAGATCTGGAGCATGAGCAAGAGTATTGGCATTCTTGCCACGGCGACGGCAGCGATCGCCGTAGTGAGTGAAATTCTGGTTCACAACGTGGAGAGTGCAGCGGCGAGTTTTGGAATGTCGAGCGTCTTTGTCGGTGTGATCGTCGTGGCGATTGTAGGCAATGCGGCAGAGCACTCAACAGCGATTTTGGTGGCGCGCAAGAACCGCATGGATTTGAGCCTTTCAATTGCGATTGGGTCCAGCTTACAGATTGCGATTTTCGTCGGGCCGCTGCTGGTGGTCTTAAGTCACTTCATGGGTCCCAAACCGATGGATCTTGTGTTCACGATGGCGGAGGTACTGGCAGTAGTCATAAGCGTATTTATTACTGGGCAGGTTGCTGACGACGGGGTGAGCCACTGGATGGAAGGCGTACAACTATTGGCTGTTTACGTCATGCTCGGGATCATCTTTTTCTTCCTGCCCGCCGGATTGACCCAACACTAAATGAGAGATGGTCAGGGTTTGATCTGATTCAGGAGACGGCGAGCGGCTGGTTGGTCGGGATCATACTCAAGGGCCTGTTCAATTTCTTCAGCTGCAGCGGCGCGGTTGCCCTGGCGAAAGAGCGCTTGCGCGAGATTCATTCGCACCCCAGTTTGGGCAGGATTAGCCTTGAGTGCCTGACGCCAAAGTCGAATGGCTTCGTTTGTGCCTCCCGCCTTTACGAGAATGACGGCAAGGTTGGTACAGGCGGTGGGGTTGGCCGGTTCGAGTTTGAGGATGGATTCATAGAGCGGACGGGCGAGGTCTTCCCTACCTTCGCGATCATGGATTTGCGCTAGTTGCGAGAGTACCTGGATATCGCGCGGGTTGGCCTTGGACGCTGCTTCGAGCAGCGGTTTAGCTTCGTTTAATTTGCCGGTAACGGCATAGGCCAAGCCGAGATCCCGGGGATTGGCTTCGTTTGACCAAAAGCTGACAAGGGTGCTGCTGGCGGAGGGTTTGGCTTCGTTTAACCGGCGAGGGATCGAATGGTTTGTGTACGAGGAATGATCGACCCCGCGTCCGGGAGCCTTTGGCATATGGCACTTTATGCAATCTCCCTTCGGCTCTTTTCGGCAAGGTTTGTCTTGATGGCAAGACTCGCACTTCGCGTTGAAAAAGCTTGACGCATTAACGGGTTCAGAGTGAGGGTCATGACAGGTGGTACAGGAGAGCTTCTCACCAGAGACGATCTTGCATTGACTGAGGGCGAGATTCTCATAATGGCTTGTAACACCGATGGTAGTTGAGAGCTCGCGTTGGCCGCCAACATAGATGGCTGAGAAGTCAGATAGCTTTTTGCCCGGTTGGTATGTGTCGCCCGAGGGGCGGAACTTAGCGACGCGGGCTGAGCCGGTAAGGTGACACTGGGCACAGATACTGTCGCGCTCGTGAGCGGGGAGTTTCTTAGGGTTTAGTGCGGCCACCTTACCAACTGTCGCTATGTGCTGGGAGGATGGACCGTGGCATCGCTCACAAGAGATTCCTGGTTCGAGGGCAAGAGTCGCTGGGTTGAAGCTGGAGGTGTGACAATTCAGGCAACTGGGCTCGACAACGCGGGTGAGGTCGAGTTGCGGACGGCGCTGGAAGCCAGGGGAGAGTTGCCACATGGCGGCCTCGGTGTAGTAAGAAAGTGGAGATTGGAAAAGCCGATTGCCCTGAGTGAAAAGCAGGCTGTGACCGACGCGGCCAGAACCAATCACCCAATTGAGCTGACGAGATCCCTCGAATGCATCCTGTTTGCTGAATTGCATATCAAGAGTTGGGGTGATTCTGAAGGTGGTTTGCGTGATGGGTTCAAGGAAGGGTTGAGCAGGGCGCAGGATCGAGGAGTCTTTGGCACTGGTGCGAGCCATAGCAGTTTTGGCATAAGTGGCGACGATTTTTGCATGGCAAGGCTGACAGAGATTCTGCACCTGGGCAATCAAAAGTAGAACGAGAATCATGCGTGCGCCTTAAGGATCTTGAAGCCAGCATCCAAAAGAATCTGGACGCCCAGGCACAGCAGAATGAAAGCTGAGAGGCGGAGCATGACAATGCTGCCGGTACGGCCGATCAGCCCGCCGAGTCGAGGCGCGGAACGATAGCAAAGATAGACCAGTGCGGAAACGATCAGAAGTCCGGCGAGAGTGGCGAAGCTGCGCTCGTCAATCTGAATACCTTCGCTGAAGAGGCCGGCACCAAGAGTTAATGCGACCGAAATTGAGCCGGGGCCGCAGGTAAGTGGAAAGGTAAGCGGGTAGAAGGCGCGGCTGGAGATGAGATCGTCAGATGGATCAACCGGAGCGTCGACGTGAGCGTCAGGATCGCTATTGAGAAGTCTCCAGCCGGAGGCGGCAACCAGCAGTCCGCCGCCGATGCGCACGGCATCCAAAGAGAGGCCGAAGAATGCCAACACGAGCGACCCGAGGAAGGTAGCCGAAAGCAAGAGAAAGAAAGTGTAAATGCCGATGCGGCGAGCGAGGCTAGTGCGCGCATCCTCAGGCCAGCCTGCGGTCATGCCGAGATAAATTGGCGTAAGCCCGAGCGGGTTGATGATCGGAAGTAGCGTAAAGACAACGAGAAATAGCTGCTTGCCAAGCAACCCGATTTGAAGGGGCATTGGCCTCAGTATAACGGGCGAGACTTGGGGTCGATGCCGGACTTGCCCATGACGTCGAGCAGCGACTTGGCACCATTACCAAGCATGACGAGATCGGAGGGGCCCTGGATGAACTGGAAGCCTTCGGCGAGGTATTGCTTGATCAACTCTGGCGTGCCGGCGGGGCGACCGACGGGCAGGTTGTATTTCTTGCCGGCGGCGAGAATTCTGGAGACGGCGTCCTTCATCTTAGGGTGGTTCATTTGGCCGCTGACGCCGAGAGACTGGCTGAGGTCGCTAGTGCCGATGAAGAGGACGTCAATGCCGGGGGTGGAGGCGATGGCGTCGAGGTTGGCGAGGGCGCGTTCTTCTTCGACGATGACGATGGTCATGACGTTGCGGTTGGCGAAGACGGGATAGCCTTCGGGAGATGGCCAGCGGAAGCTAGGGAGGCCGGCGGCGAAGCCACGTTTGCCCTCGGGCGGATATTTGGTGGCGGCGGCGGCTTGTTTAGCGAGTTCGGGGGTTGAGGTAAAGGGAAAGATGACGCCGATGGCACCCATGTCGAGGGCGCGTTTGGCGGTCCAGAGTTCGTTGACAGGAATGCGGACAAAGGGCATGGCCTTGAGGCCGCGGGTAGCGAGGATCATACTGCGGGCGGTTTCAAGGGTGATGGGGGAATGTTCCATCTCGATCCAAATCAGATCGAAGCCCATGTTGGCCATCTGGGCTGCGACGTCAACGCTGGCGGTGGTGACAGTGCCGGCGATGACTGGCTTGCCTTCTTTGAGCAGTTTGCGAACGGGGTTTTCCCAGAGGTCTTGACCGCAGAGCAGGGCTGGAATGAGGGTGAGGAATAGATAGCGACTTAGCATTGGCTTTGAGAGCATAATACAGAATTGTGGCGACAAAGACCAATGCAATGCGTTTGCTCGATCAGATGGGGATCGTCTATGAAGTACGGGAGTACGAGGTGGACGAGGACGATTTGAGCGCCGAGACGGTTGCGCGCAAGATTGGATTGCCCGAAGAACAGGTCTTTAAGACGCTGGTGGCCAGGGGCGACACCAACGGCATTACGATGGCAGTGATTGCGGCCAACACAGAACTCGACTTGAAAGCGCTGGCGCGCGCCCGTGGCGACCGCAAGATCGATACCGTACCGCTCAAAGAAGTGCAGCCCCTGACGGGATACATAAGAGGTGGCGTGACAGCCTTAGCAGCAAAGAAAGACTATCCAGTTGTGATCGATGAGTTGGCCCAGTTGTTTGATCTGATCTCGGTATCACCGGGGCAACGCGGGATGCAGTTGATCTTGAATCCTATGGACTATGCCCGGGCAGTGAATGCCGTGTTCGCGCCGATCTCGCGATTCAAATAGAATGGTCGGCATGAAATGGATCATACTGACTGCGCTAGCAACTGGATTGATGGCGGAGGGTTTGCCCAAGGGCTTCAAGCCGCTCTTCGACGGTAAGAGCTTCAAGGGCTGGCACATCAGCGAAGTGAATCACCATGGCAACACCAAGGCCTGGAAGATCGACAAGGGCCTGATCACCGTTACGCAGGATAAGCCGGGCAACGGCGGAATCATTCTGACCGATAAGCAGTATGCCAACTACGAACTGAGTCTCGAAATAAAACCGGACTTTGGTTGTGATGGCGGTGTGTTCCTGAGGGCGACCGAGAAGGGCGAGGCCTACCAGATCATGATCGATTACCTCGAAGGTGGTGTCGTCGGTGGCATTTATGGAGAGCGGATTCCCGAGATTGGAGTCGAAGGTAACGGCACAGGAATGCGTCTCGACCGGGAGTGGATGAAGCATTGGAAGAAGGACGACTGGAATCATCTGCGGATTCGAATTGAGGGTGAGATTCCTCATATTCAGGTCTGGATCAATGGCCAGAAGACAGCAGACTGGACCGACAGCGCGAACCACGCCAAGACCGGCACCGGGATGGGGATGATCGCGCTGCAATCGCACCGGTCAGACCCAAAAGCAAAAAGTCAGCGCTGGGTCGAAGGTGGTTTCCATCGTTTTCGCAATGTCAGCATCAAAGAGTTGAAGTAGTCTGGAAGCAATAAACGTAACGAAAAGGCCGTAACGCCGTCTGTTAACATGAGGTTGCGGAGAAAAACACCCAATGCATCGCCGATTCCAATTTCTTTTTGTCTCATCGTCGCTCCTGGCAGTTGTCATGCTGCTGGTCGGCGTGAAGCTGGGCCGCAGCGCAAGCAATAGCGACGATCCCTACAAGCACTTCAGTGTTTTCAGCGAAGTGATCACTCGAATTAAGAGCGACTACGTCGAAGAGCCGGACATGAAGAATGTCACTCTTGGCGCATTGAATGGATTGTTGGAGTCGATCGACCCCTTTGCCAGCTATCTGAATGCCGATCAATACAAGCAATATCAGGCAACCAAGGGCGCCTCGAAGGCGAACGTGGGCTTGGTGCTGAGCCGCCGTTTCGGTTATGTCAGTGTTGTTGATTCTGTACCGGGATCACCAGCCGCGAAGGCTGGGCTGCACACGGGCGACATGCTTGAGACGATCAAAGGAATATCCACTCGCGACATGCCGCTAGCCTTTGCCGAGATGTTGCTGATGGGCGATGAGAATTCGACTGTCGATGTGCAGGTGCTGCGGGCCCGCAAGCCTGAGCCAGAGAAGTTGACGTTGACCCGCGTGAAGTCCGCCTACCCGCAGCCAGTCTTGACTCTGGGCGCAGATGGAGTGGGGACTTTTGTAGTGAATGCGCTCGAAGGTAATCTCAAAGAAGCAGTCAAGAAGGGCCTGGAGAGTGCCAATTCAAAGGGCCTAAAGAAGCTGATCCTCGACTTGCGTCATTGCTCAACGGGTATCCCTGCTGATGGCGTGGAGATGGCAAACTGGTTCCTCGACAAGGGTGCGATTGGATCGGTAAAGGGCCAGAGGACGGATGAGCAGAAGTTTGTTGCCGATGCAGCCAAGCAGGTCTGGAAAAACCAGATGGTGGTGATTGTGAACCGCGGCACCGCAGGCGCGGCAGAAGTTCTCGCAGCGGCCTTGCTTGATAGCAAGAGGGCGGATGTGGTTGGTGAGCGCAGCTATGGCGATGCGTCGATTCGCAAAGCCTTGTCACTCGACGACGGCAGTGCGGTAATTTTGAGCGTGGCAAAGTATTATGCTCCCAACGGCAAGGCGATCCAGGATACCGGTGTGGTGCCGAATTATCCGATGAACGATACGATGCTTGTTGCCGATGAGGATCCGGACGGCGACGGAATTCCGAATGCCCCTTCTGACAAGCCCAAGGAAGATTCGCTTATGAAGAAGGCGATCGAACTCTTAAGTGGCGTCAAGACGATAGCAGGAATTAATCCTGAAGCCGCCATGAAGCGCTAGTCAATACCTGCCAAAATAGAAGTATGCCGATTTATGAATACCGCTGTTCGGAATGCGGTAAAACCTTTGATTCAATCCAAAAGTTCAGTGACGAGCCATTCACGAAGTGTGGACAGTCCAATGTGGAATGCCCCAAGGATGGAAACGGCGCGGTCGAGCGTCTCATGAGTGCACCTTCGTTTCATTTCAAAGGGACCGGGTTTTACATTACGGATTACAACAAGGGAAGTGGTGGGGCGAAGGACGCTAAGTCGCCTGCGACCAGTTCTTCTTCCTCAGAGAGCAAGTCTGAATCAAAGTCAGAATCAAAGTCTGAAACGAAGTCTGAATCCAAGCCTGCGGCGACAACAAGTACCACGCCCTCTACCCCAACCAAATCCAGCTAGACTGCCCCACTTAGGGCTTGCGGTTCATGAACCAGTCCATTCGTGTCTTGAAGCTTGAGTCGATTCCGATGAAGATCTGGCCCACCATCATTTCATCCTTCGATTGTTCCCCAAAGCGGACCTCAGCTGTCGGATCAGGGTTGAACTTGTTGTTCGGCGAATTATCGAACCAGGCGGTGCATTCTATCTTCATTCCCGGTACGAGGTTGATTGGCTTTTCAAGATCGTAATCGAGCTGCCAATCAAAACGATAGGGGTTCACTTTGAGTAGTGGTTCAACCTTGCCGTCGGGGTGAACCAGACGATACTCGAAGGCCTTACCACGTAGGTGCATGTGCGGAGACAGGCTCAACAGACGTGCGTTGTTGCGGAACGTGAACGACGACTCCACCTTGTAGTTTTCGTTTCCAGGCGGGATCACGAAACGCGAGGTGGTTGCGGCAACCAGTGTGATTCGCTCGGTAACGGGTTGCTTACTGAACACGATGCCAACACGGGACCGGTCCTTTTGAGGCTTGCCGTTGGGTGTGTAGTGGATCTGCAAAACCAAGTCGCTCCCGGCACGGAGCAGATAGCCCTGGCCAGGATTGAGATGAGGCGGTTGATCGCCAGGGACGTAAGAAGCCAGCACCTCTGAACCTGCACCACCAGTATCGGGGCCAGCTTTCTGACCGGGGTTGCGCTTGGGCTGGTAGTATTCGCCAGGGGAAACATCACGAAGCCATTTCGATTCTGGCTCGCGCACGAAGGCAACGAAGTGGTGCACAACAGAGCGGTTGCTGGGACGAGCTTCTGCGAATTGTACCCACTTGTCTTCCTTGAGGTTCAACGATAAAACGACATATTGGTATTCCACAAATCCGGTGGCCGGAATTTCGAAGTCCTTGGGTGTTTCAAAGACCAGATCAGGGGTGGGGATGTTCCAGCCGCTGACGAAGGACTTTGGCACAGGAGCGTCTGAAGGATTACCTTCTTTGGCTCCGGTTTTGGCCCACTCACTGAGCGTGGCGATTTCAGAAGCTGGGAGCATCGGGTTGTTGGATAAAGTATGAGGAGTGCTTTCAGCAAACCAGGGTGGCATCTTCTTTGATGAGGTTGCAGCAGCGATTGCCTTGGCGTAGGGGCGGGTCTCCTTGTAATTGAGTAAGCTCATGGGGCCAATCTCGCCTGATCGATGGCAACCCTGACATCGGCGCTGAAGTATGGGCTCGACATCCTTGTGGAAAGTAGGAGAAGCCGCAAGAAGCGAGGGAACAAGCAGGAGAAGCTGGATCATAATGTATCTTCCTTTGAGGTTAGCCCAATGCGCTTTATCAGCGCAGGAGTATCAGGATCACGGCCTATGCGGTTTCAAGATAATACTGAGAGTAGTGGGCGAGATTAGTGGCGGACGGATTGGGAAGTGCTGAGAACTTTCCCTGATAAGTCCGCCTGAGCGCAACGGGCGTAGGCGCGGTAGAGTTCCTCGAAGACATCATCCCAAGTTTGAACGAACTTTGATTGTAGGGCACCCTCTCTCAGTCTCCTGCGAGAGTCTGGATTGCGAGCCACTGAGACTGTACCTGCAATGAACTTTGCGTCAGAAGCGGCGACGATGCCGGAAACTTCATTCTCGATCAGGAATTTCGGCCCGCCACCTGAGGTCACAATGCATGGAGTGCCGCAGGCAAGTGATTCGAGGATCACGTTGCCGAAAGTGTCTGTCCAACTCGGGAAGAGAAATACGTCCATGTTGGCGTAGGCTTCAGCGAGTTGCGGGCCTCGCAGAATTCCGGGAAGCTCTACCGATTTCATGTTCTGCTGAAGCCAGTCGCGTTCATTGCCGTCACCAACGATCAGGAATTTGTAGTTGCTCACACCCTCGGCAATCAACATCTCTTCGATCCGGGCCAGAATGCGAACATTCTTCTCTGGGCGCAGCCGACCGCAAAACCCGAAGACGAGAGTGTCGTCACGCCGAGTGCGACGCATCGGATTGAAAAGCTCTCGATCAATGCCCCGATGCATCAACTGGCAAGGAATCTTGGTCTGCTTTTTTAGCAGGGCTTGCAGTTCTGGATTGGGAGCCAGCAAGAGTCTGGCAAACGAGTAGTAGAAGCTAAGAATTTCGAGTGAGGCGGCCTCAGCCGTATACTCGAACTTCGCTCTGATCGAATCGGTGGTGCACCAGGAGATGAGGCTACCAAGCCGGGTGCCAGCGTACTCGTGGAGGTTGGTGTGCCAACTGGCAAGAATCGGAATCCCCAGACGCTCCGCACAAGCGGCACCAAGGATGCCGACATCACTAGGGCCAGTAAGGTGAATTACGTCGGGTTGGAAGTCGCGCAGCGCCTGAATGGTTCGGCTCCAGTGGCGAGTAAAGAAGAGATCAAAGCTCATGTCGTTTTCAATAGGGATGCCTATAGAAGAACGCTTGAGGTTGAGCTCGATGTGGTTTCCGGTGAGAATCAATTCAGTCTT
>JBKJUN010000467.1:0-9439 GCA_046590555.1 Bryobacter sp.
TGTTCTTGCCGCAGGTAGAAAGGATCATCCATGCGGGGTCCGGGGATGGGGTCGCGTGGCTCTTTGGCTCGCGCGGGGTCGAAGATCTCGGGGTTGGCCGGCTTCAACTGAAAGGGCGTCAGGTCGGGGCTCAACGCAAAGCAGTCAGACAGATCCTGAGCCGCATGATCATAGAGGTTCAGCGAGGGGATCTGCAAGAGGCGGAAGACGGTCTTGAGCAAACCAGGGAAGCTGCTGTTTACGCGCGACACATAGTTTTGCTTGATGTAAGGCCCCATAGCCATAAGGACAGTACGGTGCGAATCGATATGGTCGACGCCGCCTTGAGAGTCATCTTCAGTGACAAAGATCGACATGTTCTCCCAATACTTGGTGTGCGACAGGAAGTCGACGATGCGGCCAAGAGCGTAGTCGTTATCGGCCATGTAGCTGGCAGCTACCGGGTAGCCGTCTTCACGTCGTGGCTTGGCGCCGTGGTCGTTGGGCAGATGGATAAAGATCAACTGCGGCAGTGTCTCGGTGCCATCAATGAAACGTTGCTTCACATCCTTGATGAACTGGTCGGCACGGAACTGATCGGGGATGTTGGTGTTGTAGTTCGGATAGTCTCGCGCGGTATTGCGATAGAGCGCGTCAGGCATCGGGATGTTGGTAAGGTAGCGTGCGCCAGTGGGCTTGAGGCCTGTACCCTCGTCAGCGCCAGCCAGCTCAAAGCCTTCGCCGTAATTGCGAAAGCTGATCTTGTTGCGCTCGAGGTGTTGCCAGAGTGCGCCGCCTTCGAGTTGCTCCTCGGGATGGACGCTGGAATTGCTGCCCGGGAAGAGCAGGCGGCCTGGGGCCTGAGTTGGGAGGCGGAAGTCTTTCTGACCTCCGTAGCTTGCCATGAGTGTGGATTCGGTAAAGGCATTGGGATAGCTGCCCACAATCCAGTGGTGACCATCTACGCTCACCTCGCTATCGGCATAGAAGTTGTCGCTGATGGCGAAGCGTTGGGCGAGAGCGATGTGATTGGGGCTAATTACTTGGCCCTTTTGGCTGATACGAGGTTTGAGGGCATTGCGTTCTGCCTGTACGATGGCAAAGCGGCCGAAGCGGGCCAGCAGCCAGGCACCACGAATGTCGCCATTGCCGGCCTTCTCCAGATCTCCAAAGACCTCGTCGAAAGTGCGGTTCTCTTTGACGATGATGACCACGTGCTTCACTCCGGCCGGAAGCGGCCCGGGAGCATCAGCGCTCTCGATGAAACCGTTGTTTCTGTAGACGGTCTGCGTCATGCTGGCTAGTTCGGCATCTGAGGGTAGGTCGAAGATCTGGACAGCGCCACGCCGCAGTTCGGCCTGAAAGCTGCGCTCGAAGGCTACGGTGCTAGTGGCGTTAGGGCCAGTGCCAAAGCCTTTGGCTGCTACGGCATAGACCTTGTTGCCGCTGAGAGTTAGATCGGTTGGAAACCAGGCGCTGGGGATGTGGCCGGCTACTCGATGAGCTTGAGGGTCGATGACGCCGATGGCATTGATGCCAGCCTCGGCCACCAGAAGGCGGCGCGATGGCTCATGCCAGGCGAGGCCAATCGGCAACACTCCGCGCAGCGATTCCAGCTTGGGAATGCGGATCGTAATGTCTTCAATGCGCTCCAGCTTGCGGGCGTCCATGACGGTGATGGAATCGTTGTGGCCATTGGCGACGAAGATGCGATCATTTGTAGCGACAACACCGCTGGGCGAGCTACCGCCGAGGCTTTGCGCGCCAAAGGGCAGCCCGGTGCGGATGAACTTGATTAGCTTTGCTTGACCGGAGTTGGCTACATCAACTACGGCGAGCGAGTTGGATTCTTCGCGGTTTGGATCACCCAGCGGCGCTACCTTCACTTTGCCTTCGCCAGTTTCGCGCTCGACGCCCTCAAGTGATTCCTTTGAGGGGAAGCCAAACGCCGGGAAGGGGATACCGGTTTCGATCGGACGCTTGCGGTCTGCGCCCGGTAAGGACTGGTATTCAAACATGCCCAGATTGGTGACGTAAAGATGGCGATGATCGGGCGAGAGGGCGATGGCGAAGGGCAGGCGGCCCACCTTCACGCTCTGCAGCAGGCGGCGTTTGGTTGTGTCAAAGATGGCCACGCGAAAGTTTGCCTGATCGACGACGTAGAGCAGATGGCGCTTGGCGTCGAAGGCCAGATCAGCGCTATAGCTATCGCGGAATTCACCCTGGTTCAGCTCCAGCTTGAACTGCGTCCTGCCATTGTCAGCGTCGAGACGGCGTACTACACCGGAGTTGCCTTCCGATACAAAGAGACCCGTATCTCCTTCAAAGGCCATCCCCTGAAAGACGCTATGGAAGCCTTCTTCTTCTGGCTCCTCATCTGCCTCAACCTTCATTTTCTTGCCACGGATGGTGCGGGTACGCCAGAACTGGCCATCGCGCTTCACCACTGTGAGGGAGTAACGATTTGGGCCACCATCGGCTGAGACGATCATGTCGGCCTTGGCGTTGACGGCAATGCCAAAAGGCCCCGGGCCGGTGAGGTGTGTCTGGCCATAAGGGGAGACGAATCTTCCACCTGGCAGAATGGTCTGCGCACCTGGCCGGCGAGCGGCAGTTTCAGTACCTGCGGGGGTCTTGAAGTCAGCGGCTTGCAGTAAGGCGAGACAAAGAAAACAAAGAGACATCAAAGGTACTCTAACTAGTAGCCAGCCTGCGGCGCAAATGGAAAGCATAATCAAGCGTCGCGAATTTCTGGAAATTTGGGGAGGAACCGGCACAATGATCGGGATAGATGCGCGTTTCGAGTCGGGGCCATTGTTCGTCCTGCACCAATTTTTGCTTGAGAATGGCCAGCAATTAGGCCGTTTGCACGCCTATTTAAAGGACTCGCTGCTGCCAGCACTGGCTCGCGAAGCGGGCGGGGCTCAGATTGTTCTTGAGGCGACGGTGGCCGCCCATCAGCCACAAATTATTTTCTTGCAGGAGTTTCGCGATGTCGCGGCCTGGCGAGAGATTGGCTTGAAACTCAAGCAGGACGTCTCTCTCATTGAGGCCAATGCGGCGTGGGACCGGCAGGGGCCTTACCTATCGCATTCGGTCAGTTTGCTCGCTGCTACGAGCTACTGTCCGCCTATTGCAACCGGAGCGGAGAGCCCTCGAATCTTTGAGATGCGCGTCTATCAGGCACCGAGCGAGTGGCAGATGAATGGGGTGCACGAGCGCTTTGCCGGGCCTGAGATTCCGGTCTTTCACAAGTGCGGCATTCATCCGATCCTCTATGCCAGCACGATCGCCGGGCCGCAGATGCCGAACCTTACCTATTTGACCCCTTTCGAGAGTCTCGCTTCACGTGAGGCGGCCTGGACCCAGTTTCAGGCAGACCCGGAATGGCACCGTGTTCGACAGGAATCGATTGACAACCATGGCTATACGCCACGCATCATAACGATCTCGCTATTTAAGGCTGCGGCGTATTCACCGGTGAAGTAAAGGCTGGCGTCGAGCCAGGGATCAGCGCTTTGGCGATAGCAAGCTCATAGGCGGCATATGCGCGGAAGTAATCAGCGAGGGCGTTGGCTTCGCGGATAGCAGATTCGGCTGTGGCCTGCTCGCGCTGGTTCAAGACAAAGAGCGTGCTGTCGCCCAGCTCGAAGCGAAGACGCTCGGCGTCTTCAACTTTTCTGGTGATTTCGAGTTCTTCTGAAACAACTCTTGATCGCTCGAAAGCAGCCTTAACGGCAGAAGCAGCGTCGCGGACATCTGCGGTGACCTGATCGCGCTGGAAGCGTTCTCGCTGCTCAATTTGCCCTAGACGTGCTTCAGCGTTCTGCAAGCGACTGGTGGCCTGCCGCCGCTGCAAGGGCAGGTCAAAGATCAAGCCAACGCTTAGATCATTCGGGCCGCGCTTGACGGTACCATCGCCCGCCTCGCGATAGTATTCGGCATAGAGATCGATGTTTGGCTTTCGTTGGTTCTCGGCCAGCTTCTTGTCGATAGCGACCTGATTCCGCTGGAAGACAAATCGCAGGATTTCAGGCCTGCGGCTGAGTGCGGCGTTCATATCGTCGAGCATCTGCGCTTCCGACAGGGCGGTGGGATCGGGAAAGCCGGGGATCAGTTTTTCGGGTTCGGCTACTAGCGGCTGGCCGCTATCATCGCGCAGAAAGAGACTCATTTCGATCGAGGCATTCTCAACGCTGCGACGGCCTTCGACTACATTGTTCCTGCGCTGCAGGACGATGCGTTCATTGTCCAGCTTTTCAAACTGAGGGAGGGCCCCGATGCGCACAGCTTCGGACAGAATGAGGTCTCGGCCAATGGCTACATCGAGCAGGGTGTTTGCAATCAGGAGGCGGCGCCCGGCAGCAACCCAATCCCAATAACGGCGTGTGGCAGTCTGCAAGATGGTAAGGCGCTGCTGATCAATTGAGAGATCAGCAAGGCGAAGGCCGATGCGAGCCTTACCAAGGTCTGCACGGCGACCGTCGATCTCACGATCACGGAAGAGCGGGACACGAATTCCCGCGCGATATTGGCCTGCCTCATTGGTGTTCTCTTTGCCATCGTAATCGGGGTAACGGCCACGACTGATGCCGTAGCCGCTATAGAGAGTAGAACCCCAGACTTGTGTTGGTTGTTCGAGTGAGATCTCGAAGCGCTCGTTCTGATAGAAGCCGAAGTTATGCGTATCGAGTCGGCTGCGAAGCGAGAGGTCAAAGCGGCCTTCCTGATTGAGGAGGTCGGCTTGGGCGAGGGGTCTTTCTAACAGGGCCGCCCGCAATGGAGGGAAGTTCTTGTTTACCGAGGCGAGGAGCTGCTCAAGCGTGAGCATTGCCGGTACGATCTGCGCCTTGCTGGTGGAGAGCCGGTTTGAGAGAGGCTTGGGTGCCGGAAGGCGAAACTGTTGCTGCGCCTCAAGCATAAGGATTGAGATCAGTAGTGCGGCACAAAGCGGTTTCACTTTTTCTTGCCGCCTTCCATACCGCCGGTTTCCATCTGCGGATTGACGGTGGGCGGGAAGCCGTTGAATTGCCGCCAGAGCTCATAACCGAGACTGACTTTGTTCAAGAGCACCCAACCGTTGGTGCGTACACCCTGCCGAAGGTAGCGTGTGGAGGGCCAGGGTTCGCTGTTTGGGTCGGGTTCGACCAGAATGCGGAACTTACCTTTGCCATTGTCGGTGGAGTCGACCAGCAGCACTTTGCCACCGAAGGTGCCGACGGCTACCGAGGGCCAACCGGTGAACTGGATGGCCGGCCAGCCTTCAAACTGAAGCCGCGCCGGATCGCCAGCGTGGATGAGCGGTACGTCGTTGCCATCCATGTAGAGCTCTACTACGAGGTTGACGGTTTCAGGCACGAAGGAAGCAATCGAGTCTCCTGCCTTGAGCAACTCGCCTCCGGGTTGTGATAGCAGACGAAGAACTGTGCCGTTGCGTGGAGCCCTTACCGTCTGAGTCTGCTGACGGGATACGCGTACTTCGACACGCTGCATTTCAGCCGCTGAATTGGCGACATCGGATTTGCCTGCGGCCAAGGTAGCATTAGCGGTTGCAATCGTGTTCTGAAAGTCAGTTTCGATTTTCTGATAATCGGCATCGCGGGCGAACTTCTCATTGATCGCCGCTTGGAGACTGGCTTTGGAGCGATCCACATCGGCTTCTGAGCTGGCATTGGCCTGAACCTGTTGTTCGTACTGGCGTTGCGAGAAGAGGCCACTCGCGAGGCCGATCTTCACGCGGTCGAGATTCAGCTTGTTGGCTGTGAAGACGGCTTCTGCAGAGATGAGCGAGTTCTGCGCGACCTTGATGTTGTCTTCGGCAACCTTGATCCGACTACGGGCGCTCTCGAGCGCGTTGCGGCGGGAGAGTTCGTTCTGCTGCACGGCTACTTCTTGCGCGGTTACGCGGCTCTTGGCCTGATCTACGCGCATGGCGATGAGGTTGCGCTCTTCCTTAAGGCGTTCGAGGATTAGCGGATCGTTGTCGGCTACTTCGGCAATCAGAGCGCCAGCCTTAACCTTCGTGCCCTCAACGACGTAGTACTTGGTGACTCGGCCTTCCACAGCTGTGTCGATAGTCTGCAGACGTTCGAACGGAGTAGTGCCGACTACGGTACCGATGCCTGATACATTTTGCACCCAAGGGGCAAAGATCAGGGCGGGCACACCAATGATGAAGACTCCCATGAGGCTCCAGGCCAGCAGGCGCGGGCCTCCCGAGCTGCCAACCTTGGACAGGACCGGAAGTTGAAAATCGATATCGGGTTTCATTGCTTGTTGTTCCTCTGGCCGCCTTCAAGTTCATAGATACGAAGGCAATGCTTCAAGACGGATTCAGACCGGCTGACAACGATCAGAGTCCAGGGGTTGTCTTGGGAGATCAGCCTTTGCATCAAAATGTCCTGGCCGGGCCCGTCTTCCATTCGGTCGAGGATCTCGTCAAGGATCAGAACACGCGGGTTCAATGCCATTGCCCGGGCGAGCATAAGGCGGTAGGATTGCCCTTGAGTCAGAGGCTGACCACCTGTGGTGAGCATGGTTTGTAAACCATCGGGAAGGCTCTCGACTGTATCGATCAGATTTACCGTGGCGAGAATCTTTCGCAGGTCTAACGAGCTTAGATTTTCCAGCCCAAGGCGGATGTTGTCTTCGATTGTGCCATGGAAGATCTCAATGCCGCGGACGAGAGCAATTTGTCCGCGCAGGTCGTAGAGTTTGAGGTTGCGATAATCGCTTTGCTCGAACAGGAGCGTGCCGCTGTCTGGCTCGCGGAAACCATAGATTAGATCGATGAGGGAACTCTTGCCGGAACCAGTGGAGCCGGTGATACCGAAGCGCGCGCCAGCCGGGATTGCCAGATTGAGGTTTTCGATGATAGGCTTTCCGGCCCGATGGCCGAAAGTGACGTGACGCAGCTCGATGGCTGCGCCCTTGCCTGCTGAAACAGCTTCATCACCACTGGGTTCAGTGGGAAGGTCTGTTAGGGAGCCCAGTTTGTCTACGGCAGCAAGAAGATCATAATATGTCTCAAGCTGTTTGCCGAATTTCGAAAAGCTGCTCAGAGAGGTTGCGACCACGAGTTCTGCCGCAACGAGCTGGCCGAGCGTCAACTGACGTTCCATGACGAGCCAGCCACCGGCACCGAGTACTGCTGCAGTGCCGAAGGCTTGCATCGCCTGAGAGCCCACGATTTGGCGCAGAAGGATACGCCAGTGGGCCCTGCGGTATTTCACGTAATCGCCCACCATTTCATCGCTGCGCATAAGGGCGAAGCTGGCACCGGGCCGGGATTTAAAAGTGGCGGGGTGGCGGGCGAGTTCTTGCAGCCAGGCGGCAAGCGCATACTTGGCCTTGCTCTCCTGGATCGCTGTCTTGACGGCACCAAGACCGAGAGGGAAGAGGACCACAACGACACTGAAGGACAGCAATACCGCAAAGATGAGCAAGACCGGGTGATAGACAGCAAGCAGTATCATGCCGATCAGTGTTGTCATCAGGACTTCGAGTCCTTCCACCAGGAGGCTGGCACCTCCTTTTTGGAGAGTTACGACCTCAAAGAAACGGTTGACCAGTTCAGGGCCGTGATCGTCGTCATAGGCCTGGATTCGGACTCGAAGAAGCCGCTCAATCGAATCGGTAGAGACTCGAACGAAGATGCGGCGTTGCATAACTTCAACAACATGACTGCGAAGGACCTTCAAGACGGCTGCAAACCCCAACCCAAGCAAGACCAGGACTGCGAGTACGAGTAGAGGTTGCAAAAGTGTGCCGAACGCGATGGTGTTTACCAATGACTGCGTTGCGATTGGAACCACAAGCGAGAGCAGACCGATAGCAACTGAATAGATAACGACCACCCAGATGTCAGTTCGTTCGCCCTCCATCCATCCGAAGAGCCTGGAGGTTGGACTTGGAGTTGGATGGGGTTGCCCTGCGGAATGTGGATGTGATTGGGCCATATTAAAGTTTATTATTCTCAGAATTTAGAAATGGTCTATCTAAAGACCACACATGCATATATTTTAACATGCACTTGGGTGAACCTAAAGGATCCGTGTATATACTATCCCGTAGGAAAGAGTTTTGTAGCTATGCCATGGCGTGCGTTTTTAACCAAAGAGATGTCCGAATTCCTTGGGGTGCTGGCGCATCCACACCGGGTGCGGATCGTGCAGGAATTACGAAATGGGGAAATGGATGTCAATAGTTTACAGGCCGTTCTTGAAATCAGTCATTCTCGTGTTTCTCAACATTTGTCAGTGCTAAGAGCCCATCGAATTGTAGTTGAACGACGCGACGGCCGCCATGTGTTTTATCGTCTTGTGAATTCCAAGCTGGCTCAATGGCTCGCCGACGGCCTCGAGTTCCTGCAGACGGAATCGGCTCATCAAATGGAAGTGAAGGAAGCTTTGCAGCGGTCACGTTCCATTTGGTCGGAGCCTGTAGCTGATCAAGAATTGATCGACACAGACGAAGACAAATCGAACAGTAGCGACGCTCCGCACTAAACTAATGTTTTTCTTTTTCTAGCATTCCGTAGGCTTCCCGCTTGTTTAAGCCAGCCTGTTTTGCGGCATGTTTGATGGCGTCCATTCTGGATTGGCCTGCAGCGGTCAGTCGGTCCACTTCTTCCTTTAAATTCTTAGGGTTAGCCAAAATGGCTTTGTTTTGTAAAGCCTCAGCGCGGTGGATTACCAAGGTGAATTCTCCTTTGACCGATGGCCGCTGCTTCAAGCTTTCGTAAATTTCCGCAGCCGAGCCACGAAGGATTTCTTCGTGTATTTTAGTGAGTTCCCGGCAGGCGGCCATGCGGCGTGTGGGCCAAAGTTTGGCGATTTCTTCGAGTGTTTCGAGAATCCGGTGCGGGGATTCAAAGCAAACGAGAGTGGCTTCGAGATCTGCCCATTTTTCAAGCAGTTTTTGCCTGGCCATCGACTTATGCGGCAAGAACCCGATGAATGCAAATTGATCTGTTGGCAGACCTGCAACCGAAAGTGCACTCAAAACTGCGCTGGCACCGGGAATTGGACTAACGGCTATTCCTGCTGCAATTGCGGCTTCAACAAGCCGGTAGCCAGGGTCTGAGATCAGCGGGGTGCCGGCGTCAGATATGAGCGCAACATCTTCGCCTTGCAATAATCTCGTGACCAGTTCGTGGCAGCGCTGGCTCTCGTTATGTTCATGCAGGCTAAGAAGAGGCCGATGGGCACCGGCAGCCGCCATGAGCTTGGAAGACTGGCGCGTATCTTCGCAGGCGACCACGCTCGCGGTTTGCAGAATGCGCTGAGCGCGGACGGAAAGGTCTTCGAGATTGCCAATAGGCGTGCCGACAACATAAAGAACTCCAGCCATCTGACGATAATAACGAACGAGAGCCAGAATTGCGCGGTTTTGGATTCGTACAAAGTTGTGAGAGTATTACTTGAGTAATATTCCATGCTAACCGTCGTTGGCATATTAC
>JBKJUN010000951.1:0-6733 GCA_046590555.1 Bryobacter sp.
GTTCTTCAACGGCTACCGTCCCCAGTTCTACTTCCGCACAACGGACGTGACTGGTGTGGCCAAGCTGCCTGAAGGCACCGAGATGGTTATGCCTGGCGACAACGTACAGATGGAAATTGAACTGATCACTCCGGTGGCCATGGACAAGGGTTTGCGCTTCGCAATTCGCGAAGGCGGCCGTACAGTCGGTGCCGGCACGGTATCAGAAATCGTCGAGTAGGCTGGTTTTTTACTTGCTTTGGTCTGGGGGCTGAACTCGTATTGGGTTGCAGTCCCCAATTGTTTTATACTAGAGTGAGATCCGATAGGGGCATAGGCTAACGGTAAACCTGCGGTCTCCAAAACCGCCTTTGGGGGTTCGAATCCCTCTGCCCCTGCCAAATCTTCCTTGATTCCCCGCCAACCCGTAAGAGGTTGAGCCCGGAGAAAGCATCACATGGCGAACGAAACTACACTGGAAAAAGCCTCTTCGTGGGTCCAGAACACAAAAGATTACTTTGAAGACCTCCAAAAGGAGATGCGACTGGTCACTTGGCCAAGCCGCAAGCAGGTGATCGCGACAACTACGGTGGTCGTGACGAGCGTGTTTTTGTTCGCGGCCTATTTCGCTGTCGTCGACCAACTCTTCGCCCGTGGCGTAACGCAGATTTTTTCCTGGAGTGCGAAGTAGTTTCACGAGGTCCCTATGGCGGAATTTGAAGAAACAATCGAAGCTGGTGTAGAACCAGAAGTCCCGGCTGAAGCGGTAGTTGAAGCTGTAGCCGTTGAAGATGCTCCTGTCGAAGAGGCAGCTGTCGAAGAAGCGGCTGTCGAAGAGGCAGTTGCAGCAGAGGCAGCTCCTGAAGAGACGGGCGCAGACCCAGCTCATGCCAACATGAACTGGTTCATTATCCATACTTATTCGGGTTTTGAGAACAAAGTTGCTGAAAGTTTGAAGAGCCGCGCAGAAGCGTTCGGCTTCGATCATCGTTTGGGGCAGATTCTGATCCCCAAAGAGCAAGTGGTCGAGATGAAGAATGGCAAGAAGGTTACGAGCGACCGGATGCTCTACCCGGGCTACGTCATGATCCAGATGGAGATGGACGATCAGCTCTGGCACGAAGTGAAGAACACTCCGCGCGTGACTGGATTTGTTGGTGGTGGCAACACCCCAGTGCCGCTTACAGCGGATGAAGTGAATAAAATTCTGTTTCGCCAGACCAAGACGGGCGACGCTCCGCGGCCCAAGGTCAATTACGAAAAGAACGAAACGGTACGCATCGTCGACGGGCCGTTCAACAATTTCTCGGGCAAGGTGGACGAAGTCAATCACGAGCGCAATACGCTGCGCGTGATGGTGACCATCTTCGGACGCTCCACTCCTGTCGAACTCGATTTCTTACAAGTAGAGAAGGTATAAGCACAAATGGCAAAGAAAGTTACTGGCTCGGTTAAGCTGCAAATCCCCGCAGGCAAAGCCACTCCCGCACCTCCGGTCGGCACGGCGCTCGGTCCGCAGGGCGTCAACATCATGGAATTCTGCAAGGCCTACAACGCGAGGACATCCGCGCCTGATATGGCCGGGCTGATCATTCCCGTTGTGATCACGATCTATTCAGATCGTTCGTTCACCTTCATCACCAAGACCCCGCCGGTTCCGGTTCTGATCAAGAAGGCTCTGGGCATTACCAGCGGCTCGAAAGAACCGAACAAGAACAAGGTTGGCAAGATCACGATGAAGCAGGTGGAAGAGATCGCCAAGATCAAGATGCCTGACTTGAACAGCTTCGACCTCGATGGCGTGATCAATCAGGTAAAGGGTACCTGCCGTTCGATGGGCGTCGACGTAGTCTAACTGTTTCGAATCCTGAAATTTGTTCGGGCCGGGTGAGCTTGTCGCTTACCCGGCCCGAACTGTTTTCAGGAAGTCTCTGGGCCGATATCAATCATTGATATGATTAAAGACAAATGTTGCTTCGTAATTTGTTTTTATCGCTTCTGTTTGCTGGGCTTGCTCTATTCGGTCAACAAACGGCTGGAACCTTGATCGGTTCCGTCACGGACGCCACTGGCGCTTCCATCCCAGCCGCTTCAGTTAAGGTCGTAAACGTAGCGAACAACGCGGTTCGCGAGACCGTTTCTGATGCCAGCGGCAACTACACCATTCCATTTCTTCCGGCCGGCGAATATAGTGTTGCGCTGACGGCCAAAGGCTTTCAGAGCCAGAAGATTGCTTTGCTCACTTTGCAGGTGCAGCAGACGTTGCGCCAGGACTTCTTGCTGAAGGTTGGTGATGTGAGCGAATCCATTTCGGTGGATGCTTCCGCCGCCGCTCTTCAAACAGATAATGCCGTCGTCGGTACGGTTATCGACGCAGCCAAGGTAATCCAGTTGCCTCTCAACGGGCGTAACTTTGTGCAGCTTGCTCAGTTGATCCCGGGTGTGCAAGCCGGGACGCCGGGTTCGATCACGGTGCGACGCGGGCGTGGCTCGATCGGGCAACAGAGTTCCGCCTTTGGCGAGACAGGCTTTAGTGCCAATGGCGCTCGTGATACGGCCAACCGCTACTTCCTGGACGGTATCGAGTTCATGGATTATGACGCGATGACCTTTAGTTTTTCGCCCAGCATCGATTCGCTGAGCGAATTCAAAGTAGAGACGTCGAGCTATGGTGCCGAGTCTGGTGGCGCGCCGGGCGGCCAGGTGAACCTGATTACTCGCCGTGGTGGCAACCAGTATCGCGGAACCCTCTGGCTCTTCAATCGCAACGATGCTTTGACGCAGACTTATGATGCGATTGCCAACAAGGCTGCGGTGAACCCGCGCCTCAATCGTAATCAGTATGGTGTGAACCTGGGCGGGCCAGTGATTATCCCGAAGGTGTACAACGGCAAGGACAAGACCTTCTTCTTCTTTAACTGGGAATCCGGCCGGTTGCTTTCAGCCGCTAATCCTGGTTTTCGAATTGTACCGACGGACTTGCAGCGCAATGGTGACTTTCGTGGACTGGTAAATGCGGTTACACGCGCCCCACTGACGCTGAGGGATCCGCTGAATGCCGGGGTCGTTAATAATCAGATTCCGCTCTCTCGACTTAGCCCGCAGGCCCGGGCCTTCATTGGATTTACTCCGCTGCCGAACACTCTGGTTGGTGTGCAGAACTTCATCTCTGCGCGTCCCACAGGGTTATCCCAGCAGGACACCTATACGACCCGAATCGATCATACTTTCTCACAGAAGGATGCGATCTTTGCCCGCTACGTCTTCAACGACACTTTTGAGGCGGGTGCTCCATTTTGGGGCAATGACCAACGCGACAATGTTGGGTCGGCCCGCACGATGAGCGGCAACTGGGTGCATACTTTCACCCCAACCTTGATCAACGACTTCAAGGGCGGTACAGCTTCTTTTGCCGAGTTTGAAAGCTTCGGTACTTCTAACAAGGCCGACTTTGATATCGCCAACAAAATGGGCTTGCCGCTGGTATCGAAGCTGCCTAAGGAATTTGGCCCGCCGTCGATCAGCATCAGCGGAGCAGATGGCGGCTACTCAGTGTTCGACCTGCAGCGGCAGATTGGACCGCGCGACCGATCTAACTCGATCCTTCAATTTACAGACACGCTGTCCTGGCAGCGGGGCAAGCACCTGATCAAAATGGGAGCCGACTTTGCCAAGCGCGATGTAACCTTCGATCAGGCTCGACAGCCGCGTGGGCAGTTCAGTTTTGACGGCAATTATACGGGATCGGCTTTTGCAGACTTCATGCTTGGTTATGTCCGCACCGCATTAATCAATCCTGTGCCCACCTCAACCCGGTTGACCAACCTTTGGCAGAGCTACTTCATCAACGACGATTGGCGTGTATCGAATCGCCTGACCATGAACTTTGGCATGCGCTACGACTACTTTGGCCCCTATAAGCAGGCTGATGATCGCATCGTAAACATTACGCAAAATGGCTACATCGTGGGTAACCTGTTTGACCCCAAGACCTCGAAATGGGGTAGCAGCTTGATTCGCCCCGACCGAAACAACTGGGGACCGCGCGCTGGTCTGGCTTATCGTCCGGCTTTCCTGAATGACGCAGTGGTGCGCGCTGGTTACGGTATCTACTTTACCCCGCAGATTTCGAATGCGATTTTCGCCATGGCTGAGGGTGCGCAGGCTACGGCCGGCGCCAATATCGTAGGCAGCCCGTCCGGTACACCTGATCTTTTCTTCAATAATCCCTTTGCTGGTGCACAAACTGGTGGCGCGTTGAACTTTGCTGTTTCTAACGACCCCGACATGCGCGACAGTTACATTCAGCAGTGGAATGTAAACATTCAGAAGAAGCTGCCTGGCAACATCATCGTCGATGCGGGATATGTTGGATCTAAGGGTACAAAGCTGATCGTGACCTTTGAAGATTTGAATCGTCCGATTCAGTTGATTGACCCTCGCATAGCAGGGCAGCCATCGATCAATGCAAGGCGGCCGAATCAGTTCTTCCAACGCCCTGTACGCAGCGACAAATCGGTTGGCAACAGTATCTACCATTCGTTGCAGTTGAAGCTGGAGCGCCGGATGGCCAAAGGCATCACTTTCTTGAGCGCCTACACCTGGGCACACTCGATCTCTGGCCCTAACGACATTGGCGGTCAGGTGGGCGGGGGTAACTTTATCGGTTCTCCGCAGGACGTCTATAACGGCCGGAACGATCGCGGTACTTCGGGTTTTGACTTGCGTCATCGCCAGGTGAATACCGTGTTGTATGAT
This sequence comes from Bryobacter sp., assembly GCA_046590555.1. Taxonomy (GTDB): domain Bacteria; phylum Acidobacteriota; class Terriglobia; order Bryobacterales; family Bryobacteraceae; genus Bryobacter. Next base: position 4,738 of record JBKJUN010000951.1, read on the forward strand.
CTGCCGTTCTTCCGCAATACAAGCAACAAGCTTTTGAGGGGTGCTCTTGGCGGTTGGCAGGCTTCTACAATCATGACGTTCCAGGGTGGCTTCCCAACTCCTGTTACAGCAAATATCGATACGACTGGTACCGGCGTGAATTCACGTCCTGACCAGATTGCGGGGCAGAACGGAAACTTGCCTGGGGATCAACGAACATGGACAAAGTGGTTCAATACCGGCGCCTTTGTTGCCGCTGACCGAAATCCTTCCGCATACGGTCGCTTTGGCACTTCGCCCCGGACCGATGCACTGCGCCTGCCTGGGATCATCAACATCGATTTCTCAGTGAACAAGAGCTTCAGGTTCACTGAGACGATGCGCTTTGAGTTCCGGACGGAAATATATAATATTCCGAATCACTACAATCCAGAACCTGGGGCACTTGATCGCAACGTACGGTCGGCCACATATGGGTCAGTCGGCGGTGGCGTTCAGGGCATCACTACCCGGGTAATCCAACTCGGCGGAAAGTTCTACTTCTAGTTAAGGTTCATCGAACCCTAACCTAATCGTATTGCTTTTCCGATAGACTATTAATAGTTTCGCTATTCTGGCGTGGTCTCTCCACGCTCAACATTCACTCTCTGTTCTGAGGAAAAAACATATGAAGAGCAAAGTAAGCTCGATTCTCTCCCGTGTGGGCCTTATGGCGTTGGCAATGCTTCTTGCCACCAGTCTGGGTTTCGCACAATCCGATAACTCCACAATCTCTGGAGTTGTTAAAGATTCCAGCGGCGCCATCGTCGCAAATGCTAAGGTCAACGTTCGCAATGAAGGAACATCCTTCGACCGCGACGTTATTACAAACGCTTCTGGCTTTTACACAGTCACTAATATTGCCCCTGGCTACTACACAGTTACTGTTGAAGCTCCTGGCTTCAAGAAGGCTTCTGTGAGCCGCAACAAGTTGGACGCCGGTATCCCGATCGCCGTCAACATGGACCTTGCTGTCGGTGCGCTTACCGAAAGCGTAACGGTTGAGGCGAGCGTAGCTCAGATCAACACCGAGTCTGCCACGGTTGGCAAGACGGTAGAGCAAAAGCAGATTCAGAATCTCACGCTCAATGGCCGCAACCCAATTCAATTGGCTCTCTTAAAGCCCGGTGTGCGCGGTGGCGCTCTTTCTGGCTTTACGTTCGGTTTGAACAGCGGTGGCTTCACCATTAATGGTGGGCGCTCGAATGATTCGCTAATCACTTTTGACGGCGCGGTTGGTATCCGTACGCGCACAAACGGAACTTCCGTTGGTGCCGCCGATGTGGACACAGTTCAGGAAGTCCAGATTTTGACTGCAAACTATACGGCCGAATACGGTCGATCCGGCAACGGTCAGATCCGCATGGTAACCCGCTCCGGCGGACGCGATTTCCACGGATCGTTCTACGAGTACTTTCGCAACAGCCGGTTGGACGCCAATAGCTGGGCGCGGAATCAGAGCGCAGCCAGTAACTTCACCGCTCCTTTCCGGTTCAACCAATACGGCTACAACCTCAGCGGCCCGGTGATGATTCCAAAACTCTTTAACAAGGATCGCAACAAGCTGTTCTTCCTGTTTGCTCAGGAATGGGTAAAGTTCCGTCAGGAACAATCGACCTTCCAGCGAGTGCCCAGCGCATTGATGCGTCAGGGTAATTTTAGCGAACTGCTTGCACCTAACATTTATTATGGCGGTGTTCGTACGATCAACGACCCCAACACCGGCGCTCCCTTCCCTAATAATGTGATCCCAGCCAATCGCCTGAGTCGAAATGGACTCGCAATCCTGAATGTATACCCGCAAGCGAATGGTGTCTTCCAGGGCAACAATAACTTTTTCCAAGTGCGCGGTGCTCCACAGAATCAGCGAAAGGACACGTATTCTATCGACTACAACCCGACTCAAAATCAGGTGATTCTGTGGAGCACCGCGCACTTGGAAAAAGTTATTGTTGCCCTGGAAGACACCATTCGCTTG
>JBKJUN010001039.1:0-1787 GCA_046590555.1 Bryobacter sp.
ATAAGAATCAGGAGCGCTATGTGTATGTGTAGCCCCGATCAGGATTCGCTCTGGAGCAATCCGAGGCACAAGAGCTCGAGCCCGGTCCCCGAGCACTGCCGGAAAGCCAATCAGATCGACACAAGCGATACCAACGATCTCAACACCCGAACGCATCACAACAGCTCTCGCCGTCAGCTCACCAAGTTTCGACTTTACAGGCGAAGGCGCACCCATTCCACCACTAACAGGCAAGAGTGGATCGGGAGTAATGATGCGCTTGGCAGCCCCTGCCTCAAATCCGCCTTGAGCCTTCGAAGTTGCCGCAAGCAAAAGTGGCCATAAATCGCGTCTGGTCATCCTAAAATCATACTGGAACAGCACTTCGGTGAAGTGAAATAGCCTTAGCTTCGTTCCCTGTCGTTGAACAGCAACGAAAACAAGTACTCCCTGGCGGCATCGGAGTCATGGCAATTTCCCAGGATACAAAAGCAGAATATGCCTGATCGACTTGCGCGACGGCGTCGGCCGGGTCGAGTTCGCGATCCAGGTTGTAGTCGGCATCATGCCGGGCCTGCTGCAATGTGATGAAGGACTGAGCCACATTCTTTAGACCCGTGCGCGGAGTATCTTCCATCGCGTTAGCACTTACTCCGTCAGTTTCGCTGCCGGCGCTTTTTATCATTGCGGCGGAGACCTTTTTCATTCGCGCATGCTCAAACATTCTTCCAATTCGAGGACGATGAATCGGTTCGCTCCACTTCAAAACTGTCGAGCGAACCAGCAAGTGGAAGAGAGCGTAGTACGCAGTCGAGACAGCACGGCGAAGATTGGCTTGGTTTGGGGGAAGCGAAAGCAGGAACTTCGCCTGTTCAAGAAGTTCTTCAGGTAAAGTGTCAACCATTCTCCGGCTGGCTCACGAAATTGAAGTAGGCGTGGAGTCCAAGTTCCTCGCTCCGGACCACGCGCAGCAGAGCCGCTGCGATCTCCTTAGACAGGCGGGCAATGTCCGCGACAGGAACTTTCGCCCTTCTTAGGACTACGTCGACAAAGATCGAAGCGTCTCCGCTCCAATCTTGGGCGAAGCGATAGTCAACACGGGCGATCTCGGGCTCTGTGGCAAAGAGCTCTTGGAGGCGTTTCACCCGTTCCAGCACTTCACTCTGCTGAACCAATTCTGAGGCGACAATAGACATGATGACCTGCTGTCATCATAACGCGGCAAGAAATGCCATAGCCTAAACTGAAATAGATGCTGAACCGGGGCTATGCCTACACCACAATCATCAGCAGCAAGTACCACGGGCAAGCCCTGCTCTCCCACCTGGCAAGCCTCTACCCCCACTCAACCCCGCAAGCCTGGCAACAAAAACTGGACAACGGCGAAGTCACCTTGAACGGCATCCCCGCTACGGCCAGCGAAACCGTCACTCTAGGCCAAACCCTGGTCTGGAACCGCCCCCCATGGATAGAACCAGACGCCCCTCAGCACTTCGAAGTCCTCTATGAAGACGAGCATCTACTGGCCGTCAACAAGCCCAGCGGGCTGCCCACCCTCCCCGGCGGTGGCTTCATGGAGAACACCCTCCTGCGCCTGGTACAAAAGCAAAGCCCCAACGCAAACCCTGTCCACCGCCTGGGCCGCGCCACCACCGGCATCGTCCTCTTCGCCAAAACACCACTAGCGGCCGCAAATCTATTCGCGAACTGGAACACGCCCAAAATTCAAAAAATCTACCGGGCGCTGGCGCAAAACAGTGCCCAGCAAGACGCCTACGAAATCCTGACCCCCATCGGCCTCGTACCGC
>JBKJUN010000416.1:0-11213 GCA_046590555.1 Bryobacter sp.
ATGCCTAAATCGATGGGGCAAGCTCAGCTGGCCTCGGGCGGCAGCGAGCAATAGGCGGATGCAATGGCATACCGTATCTGCGTTCTTTGTCATCGCCGGAAGGTGATGAAGGTTCGCAAATCCAAATCAACTCAAGAAAAAGGGAAACGAATCAATGAAAACAACCATCCTGATGCTGATTACTGGGGCCGCGCTGGCGTTGGCCCAGCATGATCATGGTGACCACGGGAAAGAGATCACCATGACCAGTCTGGTGATCGACACCGGCTGCTATATGGCACACAACAGCAAGGGCGAGAAGCATGAAAGTTGCGCCAGAGCTTGCGCAAAGGCCGGAGTTCCGCTGGCTCTGCTGGATGAGGCCAGCGGTACGATCTACCTGCCGGTTGCAACTGACCATAAGAATCAGAACGAGAAGCTGATGCCTTTTATCGAGAAGAAGGTTAAGGTTACCGGAACGATGGTGGAAAAAGGAGGCGTCAAGGGTTTCTCAATCAAGACCGTGGAAGCGGCAAAGTAGTGGCGATTTCAATGTCAAGGATTGGCCAGGCAAGCAACTGAGATTCGGGATGTGGCTGCCTAGCCTCCATTCGATATTCACGCAGTAAAACACCGGCAGAGCCGGGAGTCTAAAGGAGACTTGTCATGGAACAAATCAACTCACAACGCCGAACGTTTGCGGTATCGGCCCTGATCGGCGGAGTTACGCTGCTATCGCAAGGTGCGAGCGCCCAGTCGTCCGGGCAGACGCTGAGCAAGAAGCAGTTGGCAGATCTGGTGGCAACGGCGAAAACCGCTGCGGATCATCGCAAACTTGCTGCGCACTATCTTGCTGCGGCGGCAAAGCATGATGCTGAGGCACAGGAGCATCGGGAACTCGCCGCGAAATACAAGGCGAATCCAACAGCGAGCGAATCGAAGCGCCCTAACGCTCCAGATACTGCATCACACTGTCTGTTATTCGCCGAACACTGCAAGAAGGCAGCGCAGATGATGCGAGATTTGGCGGCCATGCATGAGGAAATGGCCAAGAATGTGAAATAGAGTTGACGGCATTCCGGATGAAGGTACGCGCCTTCATCCGGAAATCTGGTGTAGGGTGTGGATTGAGGCTTCGTCTAGCCTTTGAATTGGACTGTGCCCATCATTCCCAGGTCTTCGTGGTCCAAGATGTGGCAATGGTACATGGCAATTCCGGTGAAATCGCGGAATGCGCTACGGACACGAACCCGCGAACGAGCTGGAACTAGCACCACGTCTTTCCATTCCGGGATTGGTGCTCCATCGGGCCCGATCACCTGGAATGGATTGGTATGGATATGCATTGGGTGATCCATGTTCATTGTGTTGATGAAGTCCCAATCTTCAATATCATTGAGTTGCACCTGGGTATCGATTCGACTCTTGTCGAAGGTGCGCCCGTTGATTGTGAAAGACATGCCGCGCTGCATGGATCCCATGCGCTGGCCCAGGGTGAAGCTCCTGATTCGCGAAGGCCCCCGAAGCAGGTCGACCGTAACAAGCTGAGATGGCAGAGGCACGAGTTGAGATGCTTTGCCGGCGTAGGTGAGAGTCAGCAAAGTGGAGTTGGCTGCAATGGCAGACCCATTGCCACGTGCCCCCATCATTCCATTGCTTCCTCGGTCATAGGGCAGATTCAAGAGACGGTAAGAGCCAGGAGGCCGCGAACCTTGAATCATCACTTCTGCTCTTTCCCCAGGTACAAGCAACAATTCGTCCAATGCTTGTGGCTGTGGCAATGCTCCTCCGTCTGAGGCAATTTTATAGAGGGTGTGCTCTTCCATCTGGAGACGATAAAAACGACTGCTTGATGCATTGATCACCCGCAGACGTACCCACCCATCCTGCTGCACGGGGATGGTGGGGTTGAGCTGACCGCTTACTGTAATGAGGTTTCCCTCGCGACCGGTCATACGCTCCAAATTGGGAGGCTCTATTGGGACTCCGCCTGGAGTCAGGTTAAAATCCTGCAGGACGAGCAAGAAATCTGGAGCGGACTTGATCTCGGGAATTTCATCGAGTTCGCCACGAACAATAACGGGCATCGCTAAGCCGCGTGACACTTGCCGGGCGGCGCTTTCGTGAATGTGAGGGTGGATCCAGAAGGTGCCACCTGGATGGGTTGCAGGGAGGGTGAACTCGTAGCCGAAGGACTCTCCGGCTTGCACCATCTGGAAGCTGTTGTCGGCAGCGCCGTTAGGCGGAATATGCAGCCCATGAAAATGAAGGTTCGCCGGCTCGCCGAGGGAGTTACGAAAGTCAATCCGCACGGTATCGCCGGGCCGGGCCTGGAGGGTTGGGCCTGGAACGCTCCCGTTGAAAGTTTGGAGTAGGGCTTGTCGACCGCCAACTACCGCCCAAGATTCGGATGCTTCGAGTGCCAGGTTGACGAGACCAGAGTCGTCGTCAAGGGTGGAAGCGGCGAGTGCAAGCCTAGCGAATCCTGCAGCATGGATTGCCGCCGGAAGGGCAAACAAAGTGCGGCGAGAGATTAGGGGAGGCATGCCTTTGTAAGAGCAATTGGAGCACCAGTATTGGCCATGCTCTGTTTTGTTGGGCTTCCGAACTCAGACACAGACTAGGCAGTGATGAAAGATGGGTGAGATTGACCAAACTTGAGTGATTTAGCCCAGAATATATGCGGCAGGCTCAAGCTTGAAGACCAGGGTGGTGGAGAAGAGCGGCTGATACCGCTTGTAGACAATAGCCGCTGCGATGAACCTCGCTGCTCATCGCTCAGGCGGCTTCGCGCTTGTGAACGGTCCTAGCTACGTCATCGCCAATAGCGCGGATAGCGACACGGAGATCGAAGTCAGACTGGAGGTTCAGCCAGGTTTCGGGGGAGACACCAAAATAGGCACCCAATCGCAGAGCAGTGTCGGCGGTGATTGATCGGTTGCCATGAACAATGGCATGGATACGATTTGGAGGGACGTGAAGATCTCTCGCGAGCTTGTTGATGCTAATCGCGTACGGTTTCATAAAGTCCTCGACGAGTATTTCGCCTGGATGAATTGGGTCGAGTAATTTTGCTTTCGTATTCATGGGAGCCTCAGTGATAGTTAACAATTTCGACGTTGTGTGCGTCGTTTTCTCGCCAAATGAAACAGATTCTCCACTGGTCATTGATCCGAATGCTGTGCTGGCCCTCGCGATTCCCTCTGAGAGCCTCGAGACGATTTCCAGGCGGGACGCGGAGATCTTCCAGCTTTTTTGCAGCGTGGGGGTAAAGCAGTTTACGCCGTGCGACACGCTCAAAGATCTGAAACCTGAGCGCAGGCTTGTCTTCAAACAAAGCCCCTGTTTCGCGACAGCGGAAAGAACGAATCAAGCTTCATTCTATTATGCACTTGGTATTCCGTCAAGCGGAATACTGCATACCCAACAGGGGTTGGATCAGGGTTCGCTGCGGAGGGTGACGAGGTCGTAGCCTTCGGGGGCTTTGAACTGGAAAAGTTCGGTCGCTAGTGGCATGTTGCGTTGCTCGGAGCGGAAGGCGTAGGACATGCTGGAGCTGTCCCTTCCCGTTACCGTGACCAGACTGAGGCGGCCGTCAGGTTCGGCGAAGAATTCGACAAATTCATAAGGGGACTTGGCGCTCTTGGGGTAGGCTTTGATCTTCCATTGGGGGCCGGATTGAGAGTGCTCAAATCGGTTGAAGTCGCGGGTGAAGTCGAGTTTTCCGAGGAGGAAGGCGAGCGGGGCACGGAGGTCGTCGGAGGCTTTCATCGGGCTGACTTCTACTCGCTTGGCTGATGGGGTGACGTAATGAATCGTTTTGCCGTCGCAGAGGAAAAGCTTGCCGGTGGGTTGCGCGTATTCCCAACGCATCTGGCCGGGTTTACGCAGATAGAGAGTGCCTCGCTCGGTGACGCGGCGGCCCTGGGCTACGGCCATGGTTTGTTCAAATTCGCTCTTGAGAGTTTTGGTGGTGTTGTAGCGTTCTTCGACTCGCTTGAGGACAGTCGTCAGGTTGTCCTGCGCTTGAGCAGATAAGAGAGCTAGGGTGATAAGCGGGAGATACGCCATGATTGATCGCTTTGTAGATGATAGTGCAAACGGTCGTGGAGCCGGCCAGGGCGGCCCTGCCAGAATTCAATTTCGACCGGACGCAGAAGGTAGCCGCCCCAAAAATCTGGCATCGGAACTGGCTGGCCTTCAAACCTCTGTTCATAGAGACGTCTGGCGGCCTCTAGCGTTTCGCGGCCTTCAATGACGGTGGACTGGTTGCTGGCCCAGGCACCGATTTGCGAGATGCGGGGGCGCTCGCGGAAGTAGATTTCGCTTTCTTCGCGGGTGAGCTTTTCGACGGTGCCTGAGGCGCGGACCTGGCGCTCGAGTTCTTTCCAGTGAAAGCAAATGGCGGCTTTGGGGTTGGTGTTGAGATCGCTGGCCTTTTGGCTTTCGTAATTGGTGAAGAACGAGAAGCCGCGCGTATCGAGCGCCTTGAGAAGGACCATTCGAACGGTAGGTTGGCCAACGGGTGAAACAGTGGCTAGCGACATGGCGTTGGCCTCGATCAGCTTTGTGGAGAGGCAGTCATCAAACCAGCGATGGAATTGGGCAATGGGATCTGGAAGAGCATCGGTTTCGACAAGGCCGTTCATCTGATAGTTTTCGCGGAGTTCGGCAAAGGGGTTGGTGGACACTTGGATTCTTTCAGTTTAGAAGCTGGGGTTGACGATGAAGCCATCGGGTGGATGGCCGAGGAGGTTGTTTCTCGACAGGCCCCAGTACCAGAAGTGGGCGGCGATATAGGCGCAGAGGACGGCGTCGAGTTGATCTTCGCATGACTTGAGTTGGGCGAGGGTGTCGCCGATCGGTGGGAGATCGCCGGGCTTTAAGGTTGGGTTGTGATGCGCGAGGCCAGTCGCGAGGAGTTCACGGAATTGGGCCAGGGCGATTTTGCGGGTGGCGAGTTTGCCTTTTTTATAAGGAAGGATTTGGGGAAGGTTGAAAAGGCGGACGGCAGCGGAGTGGGGGTAGACCTCAAAGAGGTGGCTCGATTGGGACTGGCGAGCAGTGGGTGGAGTGGTTGAGTAGCCTTTTTGAATTAGGGCGTCGACGAAGGCGAGGACCTTGGGGACGAAGGGCAGGTGCAAGTTGACCGGGTAGCAGCCGGCACGCTGCCGGGAGAAGAGTTCATGGGCAACTTGATCGGCCTGACGCATTCCTGAGGGGTTGCGGATGATGACCGGAGCATCGAGGCCGATCCAGGCGGTGTGGTTGGCAGGGATCGCATTCAGTACCTCGTGGTGGGTGTCGAGGCGAACGAGATGGGTGAGCTCAAGGCGCTTGCCGTTCCAGATGAGAGAGGCAAAACCGCTGGGTTTACCGGTCCAACCGAGGTCAATTCCGTAGAAGTGCACACCCTGTTGGATGACAGGACTTGCGATTCGCTATAATTTAGAAGCGTTTGCCTGTGAGAGGCGAACAGCGGCACCCCCCCGCCACACCACAATTGTTCAGGAGTTTGCATGTTTGATCTGTTCCGGCGCAAGGATACCAACTTGCGTATTGTTCTTGGAGTCCTTTTAGGGCTCGTTGCTTTGTCGATGGTCGTAACCCTGATCCCAGGATTTGGCTCGAGCGGTTTTGGTGGAGGTCCCGGTGACGAGACGGTAGCGCAGGTTTGCGGAGAGCCGGTGACGGCGAAAGAAGTGCGGCTAAAGGTGCAACAGATGTTGAACCGTCAGAGCCTTCCGCCGGAGAGCGCGGCGATTTTCATTCCGCAGTTTGTCGATCAATATGTCGCCGTAAAGGGTGTAGCCTGTTATGCAAACGAGACGGGTCTGGTTGCTTCCGATAAGGATGTAGCGGCGAAAATCCAGAAAGATGTTCCGGCATTGTGGCAGGAAGGCAAGTTCGTAGGCCGTCAGATGTACGAAATGATGCTGAAGCAGACTGGGCTATCGATTGCACAATTTGAAGACAGTATAAAGAAGGACATCGAGACGCAACGCTTGCGCACGTTGATGCTGATGAGTGCCGTGGCAACGCCGAAGGAAGTGGAAGATGCATTCCGCGACGCCGAAGAGCGGATCAAGCTTGATTACGTGGTGATCGATTCGGCAGAGGTGGGCAAGAGCATTAAGATCCCGGAAGCCGAATTGCTTGCGGATTATGAGAAGAACAAAGCAACTTTCAAATTGCCTGAAGCACGAGTGGTGAAACTCTATGTGCTGGACGGAAGTGCAGTGCAGGCTTCGATGCAAGTGACTGAGGCAGAATTACGGCGACTTTACACGGAGAATCAAGAAAACTTCCGATCGCCGGAACAATCAAAGGTTCGTCACATTCTGTTTGGGACCAAGGACAAGCCTGAAGCAGAAGAGGCGAAGATTCGCACGCTGGCAGATTCGGTTTATAAGCAGCTTAAGGCTGGAGCCAAGTTTGAAGACATGGTGAACAAGTATTCCGACGACAAGGGTTCGAAGTCTAATGGTGGTTCCGTAGGTTTTATCACTCGCGGCCAGACGGTAAAGAATTTTGACGAGTATTCGTTTACTGGCCCTTTGAACACTCTGAGTTCTCCGATCAAAACGGAGTTTGGGTTCCATTTGATCGATGTGCAGGAACGAAAGCCCGCCGCAATGAAGACCTTCGAAGAAGTTCGTGGAGCACTTGAGGCCGACTTGCGCCAGTCCAAGAAGAGCGATGGCCTGGGTAAGGCTGCAGACCAACTACGTGCCGAGCTGATTAAGAGTCCGACTCAGGTGCCTTCCATTGCCAAGCAATATGGGCTGACTCCAGCGCAGTTTGAGTATTCATCCGATAGGACGGCTGTGCCTGGGCTAGGCCCGAAGCCGGAACTTTTTGCACTGGTGAAGAACCTGAAGAAGGGAGAAGTGTCAGATGTATCGACGCTGGGACCGGATCGTTTGGCAGTGCTTGCAGTGGATAGCATTACGCCGAGCCGGCAATCCACTTTTGAAGAATCAAGAAATATCATTGAGGGCAGTAAGCTCGTTACGGAAAGACTGAAGCTTGTAGAAATACAGAAGCAAAAAGGCATCAACCTGATGAAGACAGCCAACGGCGACCTAGCGCAAATCGCCAAGGAATTAGGCCTGACCGTCAAGCAGACACAGGAATTCAATCGTCAAGGGTTTGCCGACGGGATTGGCCCAGCGTCTTCGGTCAGCGAAGCATTCAACCGGACTCCCGGCCAACTGGTTGGGCCTACGACGGTGGACGGCAAATGGTTTTTCGTCAAGCTTATCGATAAGAAACAAGCGGACATGAGTCAACTGCCAGCGAGGCGCTCAGAGATTGTCAACATGGTAAAGAACCGTAAGGCATCAGAGCGGGCTGACATCTTTGAAGAGACTCTTGTGAAGCGTCTGGTCAAGGACGGCAAGATCAAGATCAGTGAAGACGTCAAGAAGCGGATTGCTGCCGGTTACGGCGGCTAGCTAATTCGGTCGAGCTTCAGGAATTCCTGGATCTGTTCATGGTCGCAATCCTCGAGCCCCTCGACGGGGCCGAAGTATGCGACGTTTCCTTCACTTAAGAACACAACACGGTCAGCGACTTTGCGCATGAGTTCGAGGTCGTGTGTCACGACTACGCTGGTGAGGCGGAGCTGCATTTTGAGGCGCAGCATGAGATTGCCGAGGTGGTTGGCCATGATTGGATCGACCATGGTGGTGGGCTCGTCGTAGAGCACGCATTCAGGTTGGGCGGCAAGGGCACGAGCGATCGCGACGGCTCGGCGATGGCCGGTAGAGAGATCAGCCGGGTAGGAATCGCGGTAGGGGAGCAGATCGACAAGATCGAGCAGGCCGTCTACGACATCTTCTTTGTTCTTTTCGTCGTAGTCGTCACGGAGTTCGAGCGAGAAGAGGATATTCTCGCCGACAGTGAGAGAGTCAAACAAGGCTCCTGATTGGAAAACCATCGTGACTTTCTTTCGGATCTTGCGTAGTTCGGCCTCGTCAAAAAATGTGATGTCGCGGTTTCCCACGATGACACGGCCGTCGTCAGGTTTGAGGAAGCCCATGATGTGGCCGAGACAAACAGACTTGCCAACGCCGCTGCGTCCAATGACGGCGACAGTTTCTCCAGCAGGAACAAAAAAATTCGTATCGACTAAAATGGGCCTGTCGAACGTCTTATTTACGTGCCGAAATTCAATGTAGTAGGGAAAACCTTCAACGGCCACTGTTTGCCTTTCCTTCGCCAAGTTTGCCCGAAAGATCTTCGGGACGATTCCAGTTTGCCAAGATTTGTGGGTCTGGTGGGATGAGAATTTTGGTTTCGAGTGCAGAAAGCAGGCTGCGGACACGGAAATTGCCTTCGTCGAGGAAGCTGCGCACCGTTGGGAGTGCGCTGCGGTTCCAGATGGCAGCCAGCGGATTCGGCGAATCGGGTGCGGTTGCACTGGAGACGCAATCGATTCCCGAAGAAGCAAGGGCGGTATTGCGGAGGGTGATGAGCCAGTCTGCGCTGAGCAGGGGCATGTCGCAGGCGACGATGAAGTTCCAGGGGTATGGCGAGTGGGCCAGTGCGGTTTCAATGGCGGCCATTGGGCCGCAGTTGACGCGGAGATCTGGGAGGATGGGGTACCTGAAGGATTCGTACCTTTCTGGTGGGGCAACGATGTGGAAATCGACTGAGACGGATCTCAGTAATTCAGCCAGATGTACTAGTAAGGGATTGCCCTTAAATGGAATCAGCGCTTTGTCGCGACCCATGCGTGAGCTGGCACCGCCAGCCAGAAGGAAGGCACCGGCAGGTGCAGAGGCAGCGGACTGTGGAGCATAATTCATTGATTCAAAAAGAGTTTTCAGATATGATTAGTTTGAACAAGATGAGGCGCTTATGTTTTAGCCTAGCGTGCTTCTGCCTTGCCGGTGTGCCGTTGTGGTGTGCCGATGCGGGGATCGTCCGTACGACGGTACGGGTAGATCGTGGAAGCGGGCGTCTGGTACGAACCCAAGTCATGCTGCCACGCGAAGTGCCTCCGGTGGAAGTGATTGCCCGCGAGACGACTTCCAATGTGCAGGTTGAATCCAAAGTAATGAATCCGACCCGCCGGGAAGTGGACGAAATTGTGGAGCAGAGTTCGGTAACTCATGGGGTAGACCCGCTGCTGGTGCGCAGTGTGATGCAGGTAGAGAGCAACTTCAATCCGAATGCTGTTTCGCCAAAGGGTGCCATGGGCTTAATGCAGCTCATGCCTGCGACTGCCAGGCAACTCGGAGTGACCAATGCGTTTGATGTACGTCAGAACATCGAGGGTGGGGTCAAATTTTTGCGTTATTTGAAAACGAAGTTCAACGATGACCGCCTGGTGCTCGCGGCATACAATGCCGGAGAAGCGGCGGTGAAGAAGCATGGCTGGATTCCGCCTTATCCGGAAACGATTGATTATGTATACAAGGTGGGGAAGCGATACGGCGAATCCAAACGACTACAGGCACCCGTTATGGCGGCCAAACCGGTTGAAGTGGTTCAACCGAGAATTCAACAAGTTGTGGATTCGCAAGGTCGCATCCATATAGGGATGCCATAGGATGTCATGAAGAATTCCGCGAACACATTGCGCGTAACCGATGGCCTGAGAAATGGCCTGTTGCTGGTGATGTGCTTCGCGGTGTGTGCGCAGGAGAAGCCGAAGTGGGGCTCGATCACTGATGTGCGGATCGAGAATCAGGGGCCAGTCACGAGAGTTTCGGTCTTGACGAATGGGTTAATCGATATCAAGGCGGATCGGATTGAGAACCCCGCGCGTATCTTTGTCGATTTTGCAGACATGGTGCCACAATTGGCGGGGCGAACAGATAACGGGCCACGGGGAGCCATGCAGGCGATTGCGGCCACTGGCAATCTGTTGAAGCAGGTGCGAGTGGCTGAGAACCAGAAGGGCGTAACTCGGCTCGTTTTTGACCTTCAGTTGCCTGAGGTCGAATACCGCACGGTTGTCCTGAAGGATCCAAACCGTCTGGTGGTGGAGTTGCGGCCGCTCAAGGCAGATCCGAAGTTGAAGAACCCATTAGGGACGACACCGCCCATTTTCTCGACAATTATTCCTGAGAAGATGGCATCACGCAAAGTTAATGTTGAGTTACCTGGGCGAAGGTCGATTGTCAGGTCAAGTTTTGTAATGCCTGAACCACCTCTGCTGTTAAGCAATTTCAAGCTACCCAAAGCAGAGCCGACGCAGATGCCGTACCGTGTGTCAGGCTTTATCATTCGAGATTTGCGGTTGCCGCCGCCGGCCAACGCTGTCAGCCGACAGGCAATTCAAACGCAAGCAACGGCAGTGGCAGCAAGCCGCACTGGCGCTGGGCGGCAGTCCTTGACCAGGGTACTTGGGCTGAAGATCGGCAAAGTGGTGATCGACCCAGGCCATGGTGGGCATGACCCGGGTTCGACTGGCGCAACGGGGCTGGTTGAAAAAGACGTGACCCTTGATGTGGCCAAACGATTGGCAGTGCTGCTCGAAACCAATCTGGGCAGTGAGGTGGTGCTGACTCGAAAAGACGACGTCTACATTTCGCCAGAACAACGCACCGAGATCGCCAATCAACATCATGCGGACTTGTTTATTTCGATTCACGTGAACTCGTCACAATTGAGAACGGCAACAGGTGTAGAGACCTATTACTTGAATTTCACTTCGTCGCCCGAAGCCTTGGAAGTAGCTGCACGAGAGAACGCATCGAGTGAGAGAAGCGTTGCCGACCTCGGCAGCCTGATCAAGAAGATTGCGCTCAAAGACAAAATTGACGAATCGCGAGAATTTGCGAGCCGATTACAACAGTCGCTTTACAGCGGAAGCACCAAGGCCGGCAACCGGACCAAAGACCGGGGTGTACGGAAAGCTCCACTCATCGTCTTAATTGGTGCAGAAATGCCTAGCGTGCTGACCGAGATTGGCTTCCTGAGTAATCCTAAGGAAGAAGCGATGTTGAAGAAGCCGGATTACCGGCAGAAAATTGCCGAAGCGTTATTTCGGGGAGTGGCGCAGTATACGGATACTTTGAGCCATTTCAGCGTTGCACAGTTAGGGAACTAGGTTGGGGGATTAGGAAGTCGAGGCGGCGAGAATCGGCTCTGTTTTGCCGAGAATGGAACGGAAGACTACGCGGTTGCGACCGGCACGCTTGGCTTCATAGAGGCTCTCGTCAGCAATCCGCAGGAGCGTTTCAGCCGAGATGCGGTGGCCAGGGAGAGCGGTTGTACTA
>JBKJUN010000511.1:0-7365 GCA_046590555.1 Bryobacter sp.
TGTTGGAGATCGCGTGGCGGCGCGGGCTAAATTGCCTTGTGAGAGTTGTCCGCTTTGCGTGAGCGGGCGGGGGCATTTGTGTCGCAAAGGACCGATTATCGGGTTTCAGTTGCCGGGGTGTTTTTGTGAGTTTGCGGTGTTGCCGGAGATTGCTTTGACGCTGGTGGATGACCGGATCTCAGATAGCGAGGCGGCTTGCTTGCAGAGCTTGAGTGACAGTGTGGCTTCGGTTGAGACGGCTCAGATTCAGATCGGAGATTCGGTTGCGATTCTTGGACAGGGGAGTATGGGGCTGGAGTGTATGCAGATTGCTCGTGTGAGTGGCGCGGGGAAGATCATTACTGTCGATGTGCGCGATGAGGCATGTGCGATGTCTAAGGAGTTGGGGGCGGATTATGCTCTCAATGCGAATACTGTGGATCCGGTGGAGGCGATTCTTGAGCTGACCGACGGGAATGGTGCGGACATTGTTTTTGAGTGCGCAGGAGGGAGCCCGACGCAGGGACTGGCGGGGGTTCGCAGTGTGGTGCAGGCGATGCATGCAGTGCGGTCTGGGGGGAAGATTATCGGCGTGTCGTGGTTTGGTTCGCCGTTTGAGGTGGATGTGGATTTGATGCGGGAACGGAGTCTGCGGTATCTGTTTCCGGATATCAGTACGCTTGAGCATTTGCAGCATACGGTGAATCTGGTGGCGGCTGGACGGGTGAGGATGAAGCCTATGATTACTCATGTGCTGGATGGGATCGAGAGTGTGCCTGAGGCGTTTGAAATTACTGCGAATAAGGGTAAGTACAAGGCGATTAATCCGGCGCAGGTTAGGATGGCGGTATGAAGATGCGTGAGCGATTTATGAAGTTTGGGACGGGGCCGTTGTCTGATGCGCTGGATAAGGGCGGGGCGATGGAGCACGAGATGCGGCCGTGGTCTGCGGATGCACGGATGGCCGGGCCGGCGTTTACAGTGCAGGTGCATACGGCGGATATCCTGATGGTGGCTAAAGCGCTGGCGGAGTGTCCGGCAGGGCATGTGTTGGTGATTGACGGGCATGGGGAAAAGAACACGGCGCTGTGGGGCGGGCTTACTACTATGTCGGCGTTAAAGAAGGAGCTGGCTGGTGTTGTTGTTGAGGGGGCGATTCGGGATCTGGCCGATATTCGAGTTAGTAAGTTTCCGGTGTTTGCACGAGCGGTGGTGCCGAATGCGGGTGGGGCGCAGTATGTGGGGAAGTTGCAGGTGCCGGTGGCTTGCGGCGGAGTGGTGGTGCAGCCGGGGGATTGGGTGGTGGGTGATGAGGATGGGGTTGTAGTGATTCCGCTGGCGCGGCTGGAGGAAGTGGCGGAGAAGGCGGCTCGGATTGTGGAGGCTGAGAAAAAGATTGCGAAGGCTATTCAAGCGGGGGTGGAGATCTCAACGCTGCTGCGTGTGGAGGAGAGGCTGGAGCAGAAGGCTAAGGAGATCTTTGTGCCGCAGTTGCAGGTGGAGAAAGGGCAGGGGTAGGCTTTGCGAAAAGTTTAGCCACTCAATCTTTGGGAATAGGGCGGATACAAGGATTCTTAAATTAAGACCGATACTTGCGGATCCAGTTAGCTGCGAAGAGCCCAAGGCCTACAAGAGCGGCCGAGGAAGGCTCCGGGATGTTGCTTGAATCGGCAGTGGGTGTGGCGTAGAGGAAATCGTCCATTACGACAAAATCAGCGTTTGCGTTGCTTATTGCTCCGTTGGATATGAGGGTGTTGTTGGGAAGAGTGATGCGGACCCTGGAAATTTTTTCGCCTGCATTGGCTGCTGCTCCAAGGAAGGTAAGGCTCTGATTTGCTCCAGCAAGACCGAATCGGCTGTAGATTAAAGTGTTGGTGGAATCGAAGAACTCGAGTTTGGCTGCGTTGGAATTTTCGAGGTCAACAAAGATCAAACCAAAAGCGCTGGTTGTAGCAGAGGTAGTAGTACCTGGCAGGAAAAATAGGACATCCATTACGTTGCTGTTCAGCATGGTGAATAGTTTTTGCGGGCTGAAGGTTTGCAGGTCGGCCGGGAATCCGAAAAGGATAGGGGTTGCCGCTCCTGCATTTGCACTGACCAAGAAGCCAGTGCCGGGCGTGGAGAATACGGCACCCCGGGGCGAGTTAACGTTAAAGAAATTGCCGGGCAACTGGTTGGGATCTGAAAAGGCATCGGGAACTCCGTCCCAGTTGATCTCGCGGCGAAGACCGCCGAAGTCCCCATTTGCGCTGGCCACGGAACCGCCACCAACTGCGGCACGGAAGCTGTCACGGGTAGCGGTGATGGAAGCGGGAGTAGAGCCATTGGCTTCAAAGGTGAGAAACGCGGCTGAAGCGGGGAGAACAAAGACTGTTATCAAGGCAAAGATAATTGGCAAGGGGAGGATCTGATTTCGCTTTGAGATATACATTGCAGCTTAATTTTAAAATAGATTGCGATTTAACGCGCCATATTTATGGACCCAACCTAGCATAAAAAGTACTAAGTACCCGAACGGTAAGCGCAGCGGAAGCCGATGTTGGCGCTGCGTTGGTTAGGGCGGACCCAGTTGCGGAAAAAGGTTGTTATTCTGCTGGCGGGGTCTGACCAGGCTCCGCCCCGGATGATCTTGTATTGGCCGGTTTCGGGGCCTTTGGGGTTCTCTGCGGGGGATTGCTTGTAGTATTCTCTGTCGAACCAGTCGGCTGTCCATTCGGTCATGCTGCCTGACATGTCGAAGAGGCCGTAGGCGTTGGGGGGGTACTTACCGGGCTCGCCGGGGCCGGCTTCTGTTGCGTATCTTGCTGCCTTTACGTCTGGCTTGTCGCCCCAGGGGTAGGGCTTGTTTTCCTGGCCGCCTCGGGCTGCGTATTCCCATTCGGCTTCGGTCGGGAGGCGGCCGTTTTTCCATTCGCAGTAGGATTTGGCGTCGTTCCAATCCACGTTGTAGATCGCTATTTTGGCCATGCCTTCAGGGACTTGACCGTTAGCCCAGTGGTAAGGCTTGCGGTGGCTTGTTGCCTTTACGAATTGCTCGTATTGCTCGTGAGTTGTTTCCTTCGCGTCCATTTGGAAGATGGAGATCTTGACCTTGTGGACGGGACGGTCATCTAGGAGGATTTGGGGGCGCATTTTGGTTGCGTCGTCTTTGGTGGTTTGCGAGCGGCCCATCTGAAAGGTGCCCTCGAGGATGTTGACTTGCTGACTTAGTAAGAAGAGTAGGAGTGGGGTCACACGAAGAGGTCCGCGATTTCGTCGTCCATGGCCATCTCGGTGGCCCCCAACATGTCGATGTAACGGTAGGCCCGCTTGGATGGAGTGTTGGTAAGTTCTTTTCGCCAGTCGATGCCTAAGGCAGAGTAGATGCTGGCATAAACGTTTTCTGTTTTGATCTGTTGTTTGGTGTACTTCCAGCCGGTTTCTGCTACTTGCTCGCCGGTTGCGTTGGTCTTGCCGATGATTCGGCCGGGCTTGGTGCCGCCGCCGGCGTAGAGGGAGAGGTAGGCGAGATTGTAGTGATGACGACCGGCGATTCCGTTGAGAGCACCGGGAGTGCGACCGAACTCTGTGGCTACTACGATGAGGGTTTCATCGAGGAGGGTTTTGCCGACTAGCCTTGGGGACTTGGTGGCGCTTAGGTCTCGCATGAGGTTGGCGAAGGCCTTGTCGAATTCGTTGCAACGGATGTAGTGATTCGACTTCTTGGAGTGATTGTAGATGTCGCGGTGATGGTCCCAATCGGGGTGTGTGATGTGGATGTAGCGTGTGCCGGCGTCCGCCGTTACGAGGTTTCTCGCGAGGAGGCAGCCGAGGCCTACTTCGTTTTCGCCGTAGCGGGCTTTCTCTTCTTTAGACATGTCGAAGGCTTTGGGCCAGCGCTCGTCGCCCAAGAGACGATAGGCGGAGGTTTGGAAATCCTGGAAGGAACCGAAGGCCCGATCGCGGCCAGAACGGTTGGGGGACATTACTTTGTCTAGCTCGCCGAGGAGACGGTAGCGCTCTTCGAGGAGAGCGAGGGCGTCTCTGGATGTTGGGGCGGCACCGCCTCCTGTTTTGAGGTTGACATCGAGGACAGAGTGGCGCGGGTGGAGGAAGCCGGTGGAGAGTGCGCCGCAACCGGCTGTGTCGAGGTTGCAACCGACGTAGGTTGGGAAGGTATCTTTTTCGCGGCGTTGGGATTCGAGTTCCATCGCAATCACAGAGCCTACGCTTGGGATCTCGGAGGCTTGGGCTGGGTTCAGCGGGCGACCTGCTTGCGTGTAGTATTGACCTCTGAAATGGACGACTTCGTGGCTCTTCATCGAGCGAACGATGGTGACTTTATCCATCTCTTTTGATAGTTCGGGAAAGAGGCGGTGGCTGAGATAGAGGTCGTTGCGGATGGGGCGGACGTCGAAGTCTTTTTGAGTGCCGAGGTCTTCTTTAAAATCGAAGCTATCGACATGGGAGAGGGCTCCGGCAAGTTCGATGACGATGCAGAAACGGGCTGTGCCACGGGGGTTGGAGCGGCCCGCGGCTCTGGCGGTCTGGGGGACTAGCGCTTGTGAGGCGAAGGAACCGAGGAGGCCGTAGCCGCCGAGACGGAGGACGTCGCGGCGAGCGGGGAGAAGGTCAGAGAGGCGGCGGTTCATGACTTAGTAATTGAAGAGAAACTCGGGACTGTTGATGAGTGCCCAGAGGAGATTCTCTGCTCCTTTCTGACGGTTGTTGGCCATGGCTTTGACGGCGACAGCGCTTTGTTCACCAGTAGGGCGGCGTGCGATGCTGCGGAGGAAGATCTGGTTGACGACCTGCTGGTTGTCTTTTGATTCGGCAAGTAGCGAGGTGACGTCGATGCGCTCTGTGACTACTTTCGACTGCATGAGGAGCATGGCCTGGAGTGCTGAAGGTGGGACCTTCTTGGGCATGTCGTCGCGGTTGGATTGGCCGAAGGTTTTCATAAAGCTCTGGACTTCGGCTCCGGCTTTCTTGGGCTCGGACATTTGCATGACCATGCCGACGCTTTCGACGCCGGTGGAGAATTTGCCGGGCTTGCCGGTGGCTAGCGCTATGGAGTCGTGGAGTTCTGGAGCGCTTAACATGCGCACGTACTTACGAGCGTAGTAAGTGGTGTACTCGTCTTTCCATTCGCCGTCGAAGCGGGAGGAGAGCTGATAGGCGGCCGAGTTCATGATGTTGCGGAGGACGGTGCGGAAGCTGTGGTTGCTCTTGCGGAAGTCTTCGGCGAGGGCATCGAGGAGGGCCGGGTTGGTGACTTGATCGGGCTTGAGGAGATCGAAGTCATCGATGGGTTCGACGATGCCGAAGCCCATGAATTCGGACCAGAGACGATTGACGAAGGCGCGGCGGAATTGGGGGTGGCTGGTGAGCATGCGGGCGAGGGCGTCGCGGTAGTTCTCGCCGGGTTGTGGACGCTCGCCGGTGAGGATGAAGCGGGGGGTTGCGTCGCCACCCCGGCGGGGGACCCGGACGATCGAGTCGGCTTTGGGGTCGTAGTCTGGGCCAACGTCGTCGACGGTGTATTCGGTGTTGGCCTGGTAGCCGTTTTCCCAGTTCATGATCTGACGGGTTTTTCCGAACAAGGCGGCTTGACCGAAGAACTCTTCGCGCTTCTTGGAGGTGAGGAAGAGGTTAACTTTTTCGAGGTGATTCTTGCCGTCGTGGCAGGAGATGCAGGCGAGGTTGAGGCCGAGGAAGACCTTGGAGTAGGTGACTGTGAATTCGTCGACGGTGTCGGGTTGGTTTACGAGGTCGTGGGCGTCGGGGGCTTCCGGGTCGTCTTTGGCTTTGACGAAGTCGCGCTGGTAGTAGAGTGAGCCGGGGACCGAGAAGCTGGACTTGCCTGCACCGGTGAGGAGGTCTGTTACTACTTCATCGACGGGACGATCGAGCTTGAGCCATTCGCGGAGCCAGAAGTGGAAGAGGTTGAGGCCCGAACCCATGCGGCCGCCGGCGCGAAAGAGGTCTTCAAAGTAGTAAGTCCATTTGTCGATAAAGGCCTGGCTGGCGAGGAGCTTGTCGATTAGCCTGGTGCGCTTGGCAGGGTCTTTGGAATTTAGGAAGAGTTCGAGATCGCCGGGGGGTGGGATGCGACCGGTGGAATCAAGCCATGCGCGGCGGGCGAATTCTTCGTCGCTGGAGAGGGCGGCGTGGGGGATGCCGTCTTTGGCCATGCGGCCGAAGATGTGGTCGTCGATGAAGTTGATGCGCTTGACGGGGGTGGTGGAGGCACGGGCTGGAGTGTAGGCTGCGGTGATGCCTGCAGCCGCCTTTGACTTCTGCTCGGGTGGGGCGAAGAGGGGCTTGTGGGCCTTCTCGATTTCAGGATCTTGCGCGAGGAAGGCGAGCAGGAAGAGGCTAGTCATTTCTTGGCCCTCTTGAGGATCTGGATGCGGCCACCTTTGACTTCTGTCAAGTAGACTTCGCCGCGTGGATTGATGGCCATGAGGTGGGGGAGTTGGAACTGATCGGGGGCTCCCCATTCTTCGAGAATTTTTCCTGTGCCCATCTCCAAAAGATACATCTTGTTGGTGTCGCCTTCTGAGGAGAGCATTTGCTTGCCAAGGATGGCCATGCCGAAGGAGTTGCCGAAGCCGGTCCATTCGGCGATGAATTTGCCGTTGTTTGAGAAGACCTGGATGCGTTTGTTGCCACGGTCGCCGACGTAGATCTGATCCTGTTTGTCGATGACCATGGAGTGGGCGGCGGAGAATTCTCCAGAGAGTTTGCCCTTCTTGCCCCACTGGCTGACGAAGTTGCCCTGAGGATCGAAGTGGATGATGCGGGCGTTGCCGGCGTCGGCTACGTAGTAGTGGCCCCTGGAATCCCAAAGGATGTCGTCGGGGGAGCGGAAGTGTTTTTCGTCGTTACCCGGAACGTTGACTTCGCCGATGGTGCGGAGGAGTTCGCCGTCGGGGGTGAAGACGCGGAGGACGTGGTTGCCGTTGTCGGTGGTCCAGATCTTGCCGTCGGGGGCGACCTTGATGACGTGAGCGACGTTGAACATGCCGACGCCCCAACTCTTAATGTACTTGCCTTTGTTGTCGAACTTCGCGACCGGGACATCGCCGCGGTGGAGGATGTAGATGTTGCCCTTTTTGTCGGTGTCGATGCCGGACATGACGCCGGGCTTGGCGGGGGCCAGATCAAGGAAGCCGGCGCTTTCGAAGGTGTTGGCAGCGTGGAGCGTTGTGGTTAAGAAGAGTAGGGCTAGTAGTTTCATTGGGGGTTTCGATGGATTACGAGGCGGCCCCATTTGCGCCCGCCGAGAGAGACAGGTTGGTATTTTTCTACTGGAAGATTCAGGGCTTCACCGAAGACTTTGGCGGCAAAGCGTGTGTCGTTGTGGACGAGTTGGGCGTTGGGGTTGAGGCTTTGGCTTAGACC
>JBKJUN010000537.1:0-8446 GCA_046590555.1 Bryobacter sp.
GTGCAATCCCCACAACCTACAACATGAATGCTGGCATTCAGGCGAAGCTGCCGTGGGACTTGGTTCTCGATACCGGCTATGTCGGATCGATGGGCCGCCGTCTGCAAAA
The DNA here is from genome assembly GCA_046590555.1 of Bryobacter sp. Classification (GTDB taxonomy): domain Bacteria; phylum Acidobacteriota; class Terriglobia; order Bryobacterales; family Bryobacteraceae; genus Bryobacter. The sequence continues at coordinate 110 of JBKJUN010000537.1, forward strand.
CAATCGGAACGTGAATGCAGTGCCTTATGGTGCCTTCTTTAAGAACCCGTCGGCACCGAACGCTGACTTTCTACGCCCCTATCGTGGTTTTGGCAACATCAACGTCTTTGAGGGTACGGCGAATTCAAACTACAACTCCTGGCAGGCAACCATTACTCGCCGGATGAAGAGTATGTTCGTGAACTTCAATTACACCTTCTCGAAGGCCCTTGGAACCGGATCTGGTGATGGTGAGCCCTTCCGTATTGACAGCCTACAGCGCTTTGCCAACTACGGTTATCTTGACTTCCACCGCAAGCACAACATTAACTTGAACTTTGTTTACAACCTGCCCAGCTTCGCCAAGTCTGACTCTATGGGCAACAAGGCTCGCAATGCGGTGCTGAACAACTGGCAGCTTTCAGGAATTTACACCTACACGAGCGGGCAGCCGCAAGGCGTCGGGTTTGCGATTCCAGGCCTGACCAACCAGTTCGTGACAGGTTCGTTCACGGAAGGCCCACGCATTCGCGTCGTCGGCGATCCGAAGAGCGGCATCAATTCTGGGGATATCTTCAACAACCTGAATCCCGGAGCCTTTGCCCCGCCGCAAGTAGGTTCCATTGGTGTTGAATCGAGCCCGAGGTTAGTGTTTCTTCCGGCCATCAACAACTGGAACATGTCGTTCCAGAAGGCTTTTACGCTGCGAGAGAAGAATAGCCTGCAATTCCGTGTGGATGCATTCAACTTTTTCAACCACACACAGTTCACAGACTTTAACCGAACGCTCAATTTCACTAGCCTTACCAACGCCACCCCCACGAACCTGACCCGCGCCTTTGGCGGATTTGGTGCAGTAAACGGAGTGCGCGATCCGCGGATTGTGCAGTTGCTGCTTCGCTTCCAATTCTGAGCTGAAACGATTCGAGCTTGATTGTTTAGTTCATCGAGGAAGCCTCTGTTACAAGAGGCTTCCTTTTTGTTTTGGAGCCGGAGGGCGGCTGTTCGCTCTGATAATTCTCAACCTTTACTTAACCTTTACACCATTGACACCGAAACTTTACGGTTATATGCTCAGTGCAATTTGCTCTCGCTAGCCGGGGGCAATGCTCAATCTGTTGAGCAATCTAAAGGGGGTTTACCCAATGCAGCAAAGTTCGCTGCGCAACATGTTGTTGCGCTCTCTCATGGCCGCTTCGCTACTAAGCTTTACCGTTTATGGCCAGCAGTCGTCCGGTTCGATTCGTGGCGTCGTTAAGGACGCACAGGGATCATCTGTACCCGGCGCGAAAGTCACTCTTGTCGATGTTGCCCAAGGCGACAATCGAGACCTAACCACCAACAATGAAGGCGTTTTCTTCTTCAATCCTTTGAAGCCGTCCCTTTATAAAATTCAAGTCGAAGCTGCTGGCTTCAAGAAGTATGAGCGAAGCGAGATTCGTGTTTCGGCCAATGATCGTCTGGATCTGCCGGACATCATGCTTTCGCTGGGCGCGATTACCGATTCGATTACGGTTGAGGCCTCAGGTGTGATCCTGCAGACTCGCGGTGCTGAAAAGGGCGGTGTATTGACGGGCAATCAAGTGATTAACCTCGCGCTCAATGGCCGTTCGTTTTTGGACCTGACTCGCACGGTTCCTGGTGTTGTGCCTACAGGTGGCATCGGCGGATCTGTGAACGGAAATCGCAACAATCAGAACAATCTGATGGTGGACGGTATCACCAATATCGATACGGGGTCGAATGGTGGGCAGTTGGCTACGATGAATATCGACCAGATCGCCGAGTTCAAGATGCTGACGAACTCGCAGCCAGCTGAATATGGCCGTTCTTCGGGTGCGGCGATTTCGGTGGTTACGAAGTCGGGTACTCGTGATCTTCATGGCACTGGATATCTCTTCCATCGGCATGAAGGTTTGAATGCGAATAACTGGCGCAACAACGTGGAGAATCGGCAAAGGCAGCTCTTTCGTGACAACACGGGCGGCTTTAATATTGGTGGCCCGGCGTATATTCCGAAACTGAATCCGAATCGCGACAAGCTCTTCTTTTTTGTCGGTATCGAATGGCAGAATCGGCTTTCGCCGAACGCGCTGCGCAGCGTGACTGTGCCGACGGTGGCACAACGAGCAGGAAACTTCGGTGGAACCATCGACGGCAATAACCGCCCCATTTTCATTCGTGATCCGCTCAGCAGTGCCCCATGCGACCAGCTTGCTGGTGGCGGTGGCTGCTTTGCCAACAACGTGATTCCGGCCAGCCGAATCAATGCGGACGGTCAGAAGATCCTGAATTTCTACCCAACGCCGAATGCACCGATCGATCCGAACTTCAACTATCTGACTCAGGTTTCAGATAAGTTCCCTCGCCGCGAAAACATCTATCGAGGTGACTACAATATCAACGATAAATGGCGCTTCTATTCTCGCTTCATCAAGACCAAGTCTGAACAGGATCGCGCCTACGGGCAGTGGAGTGCTGACTACAACATTCCGTTTGCTCCGATGAACTTTGGCAATCCTGGCTGGAGCTGGGTGAACAACCTCACAACCACGATCAACCCGACGCTGACGAATGAGTTCATCTTTGGTTCATCCAAGAACGTACTCAACATCGACCCGGTAGACAAGACCTTTGATCGCTCGAAGCTGGGCCTGAGCTATAAGATGCCGTATGGCGGCGATACTCTTGGGCTGGTGCAGAACTGGCGCTTTGGCGGCGTTCCGAATGCGCCGTTTACTGGCTTTAACGGCACGCCTTTCCGCAATTTCAACAACACGATCGACATCACGGACAACGTGACGAAGGTGTTGGGTGCACACACGATGAAGTTTGGCATTTACCTGCACAAGAGCCGCAAGGATCAGACTGCCTTCACGTCTGTAAACGGCGACATCTGGTTTGACAACAACACACAGAATCCTGGCAACACGAACTGGGCGTTTTCAAACGCACTGCTTGGTAACTTTGACCGGCTGGCACAGTCGGACAAGGTGCTGAACGGACAATATCGTTCGTGGAACATTGAATGGTTCGCTCAGGACAACTGGCGGATAAACAAGAAGCTGACGCTCGACTACGGCATCCGTTTCTACATCATCCAGCCACAGTATGACGCTGCCCGACAGACCTCTTCCTTCAATCCTGCAATTTACGACAATGCCAGCAGAGCACAGCTGGTTCAGCCAGTGCGAATTGACGGAGTAAACATGGGAATGAACCCGATCACCGGTCAAACGGTACCAAATGCTTTGGTTGGATCGATCATCAACAACGGCAAAGGATTCGTAAATGGACTTTATGCAAACGGCATGGGCCTGTCGAATTCTAATAGCTATCCGCGAGGTCTGATCGATAGCCGTGGCGTGCATTATGCGCCGCGTCTCGGCGTTGCCTACCAATTAAACGACAAAACTGTGGTTCGTGCTGGCTTTGGCATCTTCTATGATCGCTTCCAGGGCAACCCAGTATTCGACATGTTGCCCAACACGCCTTCGACCACTCGTCCGACGTACTTCTTTGGAAACCTGAATACTTTGCAGAGTCTTGCTGGTTCATTCTTCCCGAACAACGTACGTGGCTTTGACAAAAAGGGCGATGTGCCAACGACGTATCAGTGGAATTTGACTGTTCAGCGTCAGCTGATGAAGTCAACTTCGCTCGAAGTCAGCTATGTGGCCAACAAAGCAACGCACTTGTTGTCGACCTATGACTTCAACGCCATGCCTTTTGGATCGGCCTGGCAGCGGCAGAACCAGAATCCGCAAACGGCCAACTTGAATGCGACCAGCTTTGATGGCCGTACTGCGTTGCCGGTAAATCTCTACCGCCCCTACCTCGGCCATGGCGAAGGCGTCGTGACCACCTTTGGTGGCTGGTCGAACTACAACTCGCTGCAGGTCAGTCTCAATAAGAATAGTGGCAAGGGTTTGCAATATGGCGTTGCTTACACTTTCTCGAAGGCACTCGGCATGTCATCGGGTGACAACGATCGTCTGCATCCAACCAACTACCGGATGGCAAATTACAGCTATCTCGATTTCGACGTTCCTCACATGATGGTTGCCAATTTCATCTATGACGTGCCGTCGCTTGCCAAGACCTTAAAGGGTCTTGACAACGCGGTAGGCAAGACGGTTTTTGGTGGCTGGCAGGTATCAGGACTGGTCTCCATGATTGGCGGCCAACCTGGCAATATAGGCGTCGGCATTCAGGGTATTGGCGGGGAACTGAACCGTGTCTATACGGGTTCTGAATCCGTCGGCCCGCGTGTTGTCGTTCGTGGCAATCCGATCCTTCCGATCGGTGAGCGCACAGACATGCGCTACATCGACTACTCGGTACTTGGCGCGCCTTCGATTGGCAGCCAAGGTCTTGAGTCTGCACAACGCATCGTGCGCCGTCCTGGCGTCAACAATTGGGATATCTCGGTATTCAAGAACATCAGGCTCAAGGAAGATAGCCCACGCTTTCTCCAGTTGCGTCTGGAAATGTTCAACGCACCGAACCACACCCAGTTCTCTGACTTCAATCGCAGCGCGACCTTCAACGCTACGACTGGGGCGATCACCAACCTGCCTACCGCTCTCGGTGGTGGTGGTGGACGCTTTGGATTTGGTGCGGTGACTGCCGCTCGTGATCCACGTCTGCTTCAGCTTGCCGCGAAGTTCTACTTCTAGGCAGATGAGATGAGAAGGGCCAGCCTCGCGGCTGGCCCTTTTTCTATTTGCGGATACGGTGATCGGTGAAGGTGAGGTAAGGAGCAGGAGTGGACTTGGGCATGTGACAACTTGCGCAATCAGGAGTGCGCGGGCAGGCGGTCTTTGCCTTGACCGCATGGCAGTCGGCGCAGGTCTTGTCGTAGGTGGCGCTGGCGGCGACACTTTGGTGAGGGTCGTGGCAACTTACACAGGTGAATTTGCCCACGCTCTTCTGGTAACACTTGCTGACGAGGAAGCCGACTGGGGCAAAGCGAACACTAAGCGGATCTTCGACTTCGGGAATGAGGGACGCGTATTCGCGCGACGGAGAACGGTGACAGGTGGCGCAGGCAGCGACGCTGGTACGCGACGAATGGTATTGGCGGTGGGGTGCTCGCCTTGCGCCCTTTGGCAGTTTTCGCAGTGGACGCCAGGGCGGTCCCGCGTCTTGTAGCAGGCAAAGCAGCGCTGCGCGTTGCCGGAGGATTGAGTGATGCCTGCGGCCTTGTCGAGATCTTCAGCTGGTTGGAGGGAGTGGCCCGGGGTGAGGCTGAGCTTGCCGGTTGCGGCATACCAACTGAGGCGGTGTTCTACCCATCTATCGCCGTCCTGAAACACGGGTGTGCGGGCGTAGTGGCCGGCACCGAAGATCCAAGTGAGGGCGATGACTCTTTCGGCTGTGCCCTGGCGGATGGTGAGGCCCTGGGTGTCGTAAGTGTAGGTGGTGCCGCCGCGCTCTCGGAGAGTTTTACCGGCGAATCCATCGCCATCGTAAGCCTTGAGCGTCAGTGCGTGACGGGAATTTGATTGAAGGTCGACTTTGTCCTGGTGGCAGGGCGTGCAAGCAAGGGCTAGGGCTGATCCGAAAACAAATCCTGCTGCGTGGATAATTCTTTGGCAGAGATGCGCTTGACGGCGGCGAATTCGCGTGCAGCAAGGGTCTGCCGGCCCAAGCCCTTGTAGACGTTGGCCAGCAGGTAATGGGCTTCGCGATAATCGGGATCCGACGCTATCGACTTCTCGAGACAAGTCACGGCCTCCACACTTCGATTCTTTTGCCAGACCAGCTTGGCCAACTGGTAGTTGGCACGGGCGTGTTTTGGCTTTCTTGCAAGACTGGCTCGCAAAAGACGTTCCGCCTCAATCTTATCGCCGCCGGTCATGGCAAGGGCAGCGCCAAGGGTGAATTGCGCCTCAGTGCTATCGGGTTGGGCCTTGAGTTCGTTGCGCCATTCGGCGACGGCTTCGGAGTTTTGCTTCTTGCGCCAGTGGACTGCGCCGATGTGGAGGCCGAGAGTTGGGAGGCTGGGCGCAAGCTCGCGGGCCTTGAGGAGAGTTGTTATTGCCTCGTCGAAACGCTCTTCGACGAAGAGGGCCTGACCGACGGTGAGGAGGACTTCGGGTGAGTTACCCTGCTCGAGGAGAGGCCCGAGGATCTTTTGGGCCTGGGCAACACGGTCGCTGCGAAGGTAAGCAGTGGCGAGGCCAAGCTGGATGCCGGCATCGCCAGGCAGGAGGGCTTCGAAGGCGACTGAGGCGTCCGTGTAGCGCTCAAGCTCCAGGAGTGCAAGGGCGCGTAGCTGCATCGACTGGCGGTGGCCTGGCTGGGCTTTGAGGAAATCATCGAACTCAGCGGTGGCCCGGGCCCAGTCGCGGGTTTTGAAATAGGCGAGGCCGAGGTTGAGATGAAGGGGGGCCAGGGTGGGCCGCAAGGCGAGGGCGCGCCGGAATTGGAGGATGGCTTGAGGGAAGTCTTCTTTGCGCGAGAGAACGGAGCCCAGATTGGCTAGGGCTTCGACGTGATTGGGATGGGTTTTGAGGTGTTCGCGGTAGGCTTTTTCGGCTTCGGCGAGTTTGCCTGCACGAAGGAATTCCCCGCCCCGCTCGTAGAGGTCGGCTTGCGTTAGAAGCAGGAAGAGGAACAGGAGCATCCAAGGCCATTCTAAACCCTGCTAAACAAACGCCAAAATGCTAAAATAGTGTTTTGGCAAACGATACGGAAATCCCACAGGGCCCTGGCGGCAAAGATCCGGGCGGCAACGACCCTAAATCTACACTTCCACAAGGCGAAAATCCGAAGAATCACATCCCGATAAATATCGAAGATGAGATGAAGCGGTCTTATCTGGATTACGCGATGAGCGTCATCATTGGGCGCGCTTTGCCCGATGTGCGCGATGGCCTAAAGCCAGTGCATCGCCGCATTCTCTATTCGATGAACGAAATGGGCCTGACGTGGAACCGGCCACCGCGCAAGTGCGCTCGCGTCTGCGGCGACGTTCTCGGCAAGTACCATCCTCACGGGGAAGGCGCTGTCTATGACGCGTTGGTTCGCATGGCTCAGCCGTTTTCGCTGCGCTACCCGCTGATCAATGGCCAGGGCAACTTTGGCTCGGTCGACGGCGACCCGCCAGCGGCCATGCGTTACACCGAAGCGCGGTTGTCTAAGATCGCCAGCATGATGATGGAAGACATCGACAAGGAAACGGTGGATTTCAAGCCGAACTTTGACGACTCTGAAGTCGAGCCCGAATTTCTTCCAACCGTAATTCCGAATTTATTGATCAATGGTTCTGGCGGCATCGCTGTCGGCATGGCTACCAACATCCCGCCTCACAACCTGACGGAAGTGATGAACGGGTTGATTGCGATGCTTGAGAACCCGAAGATCACGCTTGCTGAGATGTTGCCGATTATCTCCGGGCCTGACTTTCCGACGGGTGGGCTGATCCTCGGCCGCGCAGGTATCGTAGATTGCTATTCGCGTGGACGCGGCTCGATCAAGATGCGCGCCAAGGCCTTTACCGAGAAGCTGGGCAAAGACCGCGAAAGCATCATCATCACCGAGATTCCGTATCAGGTGAACAAGGCAAAGCTGATTACCGATATCGCTGCGCTGGTGAATGAGAAGAAGATCGACGGTATCTCCGACGTACGCGACGAGAGCGACCGCGACGGCATGCGCATCGTGCTTGAACTCAAGCGCGGCGAGCATCACGAAGTCATTCTCAATCAGCTTTACAAGTTGACGCAGATGCAGACTAACTTTGGCGCGATCATGCTAGCCATCGTCAATGGCCAGCCGCGTGAGTTGCAACTGCTGGACATTCTGAAGCTGTTCATCGAGCATCGCAAAGAAGTAGTGCGCCGGCGTACAGACTTCCTGTTGCGCAAGGCCCGCGACCGCGAACATATTTTGGTTGGCTTCAAGAAGGCTCTCGACAATCTCGACCGCCTGATTGAATTGATTCGTGCGGCAAAGAGCCCGCGTGAAGCCCGCGATACGATCATCGCCGAGTTTGAATTCTCCGAGCGCCAGGCTCAGGCCATCATCGAACTGCAATTGCAGCGCCTGACTGGCATGGAACAGCAGAAGATCCTCGATGAACTCGAAGAGATTCAGAAGCGCATTACTGAATACCTTGAGATCCTCGGCAACGAATTGGTGCTGAAGACGCTGATCACCAAAGAATTCCGCGAAGTGATTGAAGAGTTCGGCGATGAGCGCCGGACGCTGATCGTGGAAGATTCCGGCGACATCGATATCGAAGATCTTGTGCAAGTGGAAGACATGGCCGTTACCGTTTCTCGCGGTGGCTATCTAAAGCGCACGAGCGTTGATACCTATCGAAGGCAGACCCGCGGAGTCAAGGGCCGT
>JBKJUN010000603.1:0-4391 GCA_046590555.1 Bryobacter sp.
CTCGAAGTAGCCTCACTCGGCCTCGACCTCGAACGCCAGCTCGGCGACGAAGACCGTGTCCGCATCCTCACCGTCCATCAGGCCAAAGGCCTCGAGTTCGATACTGTCTTCGTCGTCAAAGCCGTAGAAGGCGAATTCCCCAGTTGGCGCAGCATCAAGGAAGGCCGCTTCGACGAAGAGCACCGCCTCTTCTACGTCGCCGTCAGCCGCGCCCGCAAGCACCTCAACGTCTCCTGGCAACAACGCGATTCCCGCGGCCGCAGCCAGCAAAGCAGCCGCTACCTCAAAGCACTGCGTGACTGAAGCCACGCCACACGACGCCGCAAGTGCCCCAGCGTAGTCCGACGCAATACTCCATCCTCTTCATACTCAAGCATCTCCCCAACCAACCCGACTATCCGCACCGGCGTCAGCTTCATCGTCGACACAGGCAACATATACCGGCGCCCAATCGCCGCCTCAGGCCGCTCCAGTACAGACATCACATGCGCAACAGATTCCGGCAACCGCCCCATCTCACGTGCAATCGACGCAATCACCGGATGCCGCAAATCACTCCTCGAAGCAAGCATCAACACCCGAGCCTTCGCCCGCGACAGCGCCACATTCACCAGGCGTCGCGACAACGACAAGTCATCCCCAAGAAAGCGAGACTGCGTCTGCACCGGATCAAATATCACCGTATTGCTCTCTGCCCCCTGCGCTCTATGCACCGTCGATAGCTTAACTCCGCCCAGTCCCAACTCCCGCAACCGGCGCCGCAAATAATTCCGCTGCCCCCGAAACGGCGTCAGAATCAAAATCTCCGCCGCCTCCACAAACCGCAATAAGTCCCTCACCACCACAACAATTTGCTCTGCCGACTCGCGACGAATCCACCCACTAGACTCCGGCCTCCACACCGCCTCGCCCTCCACCGGGATCAAATAGGTATGACGAGCCCCATACCCTAAAACCTCGAACGCCGCCCGCTCCGTCAGCCACCGGGCATCCCCTTCAACAGCCTTAGCTACCCGCAGCCGCCCCATATAAAACACCCGCGAGATCGTCTCACAAATCGCCGGTGCCATCCGCGATTGCTCATTCAAGAAACACGAATAAGGCGCATTCGAAGCCAGCTTCCAGAAAGGCGATTGCCCGAACAAAGTCCCCTTCGATTGTTGTATCGGTGCCAACTGATTTGGGTCCCCAGCAAACAAAACCTTCTTCCCCAACAGAGCCAAAGGCAAAGCCGCCGGCAACGGAATCTGGCTCGACTCATCAAACACCACATAATCAAACTGCCACTGCGACAAAAGCTCCCAGGAAAAAAGAGCCCGCGTAGTCGTCATCGCCAGCAGCCGCGCTTTGTTCAAGATCAGCTCAAGCCCCACCCGCATCTGATTCCGCAAGTCTTCAAGCTGCGCCTTCCAAACTGCATACCGCTCGACAGATCCACGCGACGGGGCCAGCGCCTCAAGCTCGGCAATCGCCGTCAACACCTCAACATCCTGATTCGGTAAAAGATGCGGTCGCCCCAGATAGTTCGCCGCTACAAAGTGCGCCCCAACCCTGCGACAAACTCGACGCACACTCGCATCAGTCACCTGTTCATCCACGGCCACCAAAGCCTGATCCACGGCAGTATTGGTATTGGCCAACAGCAACACCCGCGCCTCAGGATCCTGCGAAAGAATCGAAGCCACCAGACACCCGATCGTCGTGGTCTTACCCGTCCCGGGAGGCCCCCACAAGAAACTCGTTCGCCACTGAAGCAAATCAAAAGCCCGCTGCTGCGCATCCCGCAACCAAGGGTAAGCGACGTTCTCAATCTGCCGCTCCCCGCACGCGTTCAAAGAATGCATCCCCTGCCAATACTGCACAAAATCCTCAGCATGAGGCGTCTGCCAAAGCTGATACAGCGAATCCAGATACCGCGGTGGATAAAGCCGTAACATCTGCCCCACCTCCGGCGGCGGCCCCTTCACAAAGCGCAAATTCAACTGCTCGCTCTCCGGCAAATAGCTCAACACATCCGCAGTACTCGCAGGCGGCCACCACGCCACGGCTCCCTCAAGTGTTTCATCCATCCGCCCATCGGCATCATTCAAATTCAGATGCACCATAAGCGTGTGGCCTCCCTGATAAAGGGAGGCCACAGGTACTTCTACAAATTGCTTCGCAACTTCAAACTCGTCCGTTACTGCCTGGCGAAATTGAGCTGCAGTCACAACACTAACTTCGATCTCGCTTCTACCAAAGCAACTTCAGACCGAATTGGATATTACGCATCGGAGCCACCAGGCCTGTGATGGCCCCAGCCCCGCGCACAACATTGGCTTGTGACGGGTAAACGACATTGCCCGGTGTGCCCGTCGGCAAGAAGTTCGTAGCAGTCTGCAACGAAGTGTTAGGCCGGGCAAACTGCGGCGTGTTGAAGATGTTGAACATCTCACTCCGGAACTGCAGCTTGATTGTTTCCGTAATGCGGAAGTTCTTGAACAGTGAGAAGTCGACGTTCTTAAAGCCCGGGCCTTCGAGAATACCGGTTCCGCTATTGCCGTAATGGCAAGTCTCAGGAAGCGCAGAATTGACGCAACTGGTAAGCCGGAAAGCATCTGGATTAAACCACTGATTCACGGTTGGGTTTGAGATACTGCCATCGGCAATGCGATCTGGCCGTACCGGCGTATTAGAAGTGTTCGTAATCGCACCTTGCGTCACTGCAAACGGAAAGCCCGTGCGCAATGTAACGATGCCATTCATCTGCCAGCCTCCAAACACGGCGTTACCAATTCCCTTCTTGAATATTTGCGGTGTCGGCAATTCATAAACAAAATTGCTGACGAAGTTGTGTGTAACGTCAAAGCCGGCGCGGCCCTTTTCAGCGGCACGATTCTGCGGGTTCTGATAAGTATTCGAATTAAGACCGTCACCTTCATTACGGCCATAACCTTCCATCAGACTCTTGCTAAACGTATGGGCCACCGTGAAACTAAACCCATTGGAGAAGCGGCGCTGCAGATTGAACTGCAAACCTTGATACCAGGCATTGCCTCCAGAATCGAGGAAGCGCAACCGGGTCAGCGGACGCAGGGTTCCGTTATCGTTGATGAACTGGAAGGGACGGCGAGATTGCAACGTACTGGTGGCGGTATTAAAACCAGGGTCGGGGCTGTTGCGCTCCATGCTTTGATCCAGATGCACTGTCTTGCTGCCGACATAGCCGACGGTCAACACCATTCCAGCGAAGAGGCGGCGCTGCACGTCGAAGCTCCATTGGTGCACCTGCGGCTGAAAGTTGTCCGTATTGAGCACATTTGCGCTTGTCGCACTGCTCGGATTAACAACGCCAAACGGATTCGCCAGCGTGAAGTACGGTGCGTTCGGATTGGTCAGAACTCCATTATTGAAGCTGTTGTTGAAGTTCGAACTCCCAGACAGCGGTGGGTTCAAATTCAGGATCGTGTAGTTATTCAACTGGTGCACGTTGTAATAGATTCCGTAGGAAGCACGCGCCACCCATTTTTCATCGAAGCGATAAGCAATACCGATGCGCGGCATGAAGAGCTTCTTCTGCGGCTTGTAGAATTGATATGTGGTTCGAATTTTTGCCGGGACAAACTCGATCGGTTGCCCGAGCCCCTTCGTCCATTCTCCATTGCGCCAAAGGCCGCGGATATCGGTAGCGGCGGTGTTGTATTCCCAGCGCAATCCAAGGTTCAGCGTTAATCGCTTCGTCGCCTTCCAGTCGTCGTTTACATAGAATGCCATGCGCTTCTGGCGCACATCCGTAAGCGGCAATCCCTCAGGGCTGTTCGTTGCGGTCGGTATCCCAAGCAGGAAAGCAGAGTAGCCATTATTGGAAATCGCATCACCAAAAGTAAATGAGCCTCGCGGCACGTTAGCTGCGCCACGGAAAAGTGAAATCAGGCGAAGTTCGCCACCAAACTTGATCGAGTGCGAACTAAAATTTACCGACGTGTTGTTGCTGAACTGATGCAGCCGGTTGTCGTCGAATCCGTTGCCGCCATCGCGTTCTGAAAGGCCCTGGAAGCTCCCGGCATTGATGCTCGGAAGTCCAGCCTCACGCTTGGTCAATTTACGGTTCGCATCGGTAATCACGCGGAAGGCATCAAGGCCAATCGTACTGAGATCGAAATCGGAATTAGCGCGCGGGTTAAAACTATCGTCGCGTGAAGTCGAATAGCCATAACGGAATTCGTTGATCACACTTGGCGTGAAGATGTGTATGTGCTGTGTCGCAATATTGTTATTACGCCCAACAACCCGGTACGTAAACTGGGGCGATGCAGCAGGGGTCTGCAAAAATTCCGGAATATTCGTCGCATAGCGAAACATCACCTTGTCTTTGTCCGAAATATTGTGATCGATCTTGGTGAAGTATTGGT
>JBKJUN010000709.1:0-4734 GCA_046590555.1 Bryobacter sp.
GGCCGTGCTGCGACATTCAAGACCGTTGGGTGCTAGGTAAGGGCGATCACTTCGTGCACTTCAACACGAGGGACCTCCACGCGAATCCCTCCGGGAATTGCATTCCAAACAGCAAAAGTGCCTGCTGTCAGCAGTCTAGCCGTTTTCACCACAAATCCAACGGGTAACTCAATTTCAACCTGCAAAGCCCCAGTTGGAAACACCTCGCGAATCGGCCCTTTCATCATCATGGGGTTGGTGAGATTCACCAAATGCAACGCCAGCGAATCCTTCTGCTGCCAATAAGCAATGTCCAGAATGCCGGCTCCCTGAACCCGGATCGGACTCGCTTTGGGTGCCGCCCACAAGATCGCGTTTCTTAGCACAGCGAGGTGGTCCGGGCTCAGCACTTCCCAGAAACTTCGGTCAATATCCGCAGGGAAATAGACAACCCGGCCCTTTCCATGCAAACGCAAATAGACCGCAGGCACTTCAGTCCTCGGTACCGTCGTGAAGACGCGCTCCATCGGCAAATCTGGATAGCTCGGAATAAGCGTGAGCGGTGCCCGATAACCCGGATCGTGAGCGCGCACCTGCACTTGCCGCACTCCGTTGATGATCCTGGGTGCCCGCTCAAGCTCTGTCCGAAATGGATTGCCTTCCAGCGAATGCTCCACGGTGAGATAAGAATTCTGCATTCGCTCGTCGATCTTTCCAGCGAACGAACAACCAAAGAGGCTACTCAATCCAAAGTTCGCCCGCCGTTTGCCCCATTCATCACACAGGGAGGTCTCCTGCGTCGCTACAATCGACCCGCCGCGAGACACATAAGCCTCAATCTGCCGACACTGCGCATCAGACAGCGCAGCAATATTCGGGAGAATCAGGAGTGAAAATCGATCCACATGCGCGGCATCGAGCAATCCATCATGAACCATCTCAAACGGAATCCTTGACTCCACCAGTGCCTGATAGAAGCCAAGCTGCGGATCCTCAACACGCTCGCGGGCCTTCTCGCCGCCATAGTAGTGAGCCGTCTGTTGCGAGTAAACAATCGCGACTCTGGCCAGATTCTCCTCATTGCGCAAGAACTTCTCATTCTTCCAATGCCATTCATATATGTCTGCTACCACTGGCATCCATCGATCATCCAGCGGCTTGGCATTGAACTTCGTAAACCAGGGCCGCAAACCGTGCGCAATCCCGTCATGAGCCCACATCCGGATCTCGGCGCTGGATTGCACTGAGTCTTTCCAGCGGTACGGCTCCTCAAGCCCAATGCTGAAGATGCCGCCAATCGGCTTGCGGCCCATGGTGGCTCGATACTCCTTTCCATTCTTCCCGTTCGCCCAGGGAGGCATTGTTCCACGCCTGGCCTGCTTGTCGGCAAACAGAGTCTCGGAGAGTTCCCCCACTTTCTTCATATCCAGTTCCGACAAGGCTCCCCCACCTGAATTGGCGATGAAGCTAGCCGCTGGATTCACTGCGCGAATCGTCTTGTCCCAGAGCACCCACAACTCAAACAGCCGTTGCTGGTTCCACTCAATGTACTTTCGACGTGCGGCGCTAACTGGATCCTGCGTCACAGGCAAGTCCATTCCGCAATAGGCTCTGAACTTCGATTTGCAGCTTTCACAAAAGCACTGCCCGCTGCCATGCCAGCGGTTGGAGAAGATCCCGTCCACCTTGTAATTGGTCACAATTTCGCGAGTCACTTCGGTCATGAATTCGAAATTGTAAGGGCCAAGAGCGCAAGTCAAGTACAGGTCTGGTGCTGCCCAATGACGACGTGGTTTGCCATCGGCGCTTCGGGCCACCCATTCCGGATGAGCACGGAAGGCTTCTTCATTACAAGCGTGGGGATCGGTGCGGGCAATCACATTCATGCCCAGATCCCGGCACCCAGCCGCAAACTCACCAAACGAATCTTTTTGCCCCAGGTATTTGCTGCGGTAGTGAAAAGGAACCTTCGTTGGGTAGAAGGCAACGCATCCGCCTGCACTCAAGCACGCTGCATCGGCATGAATCTTTTTGAAATAGCGAAGCCACATCGCCAGATCGTAGTTACCGGGATCATCCTCGGTGAAGGCGACTTGCGCCCAGCGCATGGGCCGGTCAAACCAACCGGCAGCCTTGCCAAAATTTCCATTCGTTTGCGCAAGTGCGGCTGTCGGAGCCACACTCATCATCAAGTTGCGTCGAGTGATCATTCTCATCTATGTATTTCACAGATCGGATGAAAAAGATTGGGATAGGAAGAGTTGGGTGGGAAAGTTGCGACGGCTTCCTGACGGGTGAGGCCATCGGCGACCCAGCCGGAGAGGTCTGGAGCTACTGCGATGAAGGCATTGTCGGGTTGGCTCCAGTAGATTTCATCTTTGTGTTTTGTCATAGAGCGCTATCGGCCATTCCCGGCCAACTAGACCTGACTTTATTGATATTTTGACAACCTGCTTTACGCGACGTTGAAGACCGATGAGCTGGTGGCCGATAAGTTGGAAATTGCGAGGACAGCCTTGGCCTGGCGATTGCAACGATGGCAATCGCAAAGGCGCCAATCAGATAGCAGCACCTCCTCTCCAACTTGAGGTACCGAATCTTAATATGCACCAGGCAATATGGATGCCCGCCAAGAGTGCGGATGAAAGCCTAGTCCTCTCGGCGGATCTTCGATCCTGCGTAAAGCCAAATCCAGCAGCCAAGACTGAAGGGCGAAATGAAGCAGTCGTGTATGTCCGGCTCCTTCGCCTCGAAGTATTCAAATCGCACGAGACACAACGCCCGTCAAGGCTACCCTGACGGCGCGCAGACCCCGCGCGGCCTGGACCGCCGCCGCGTCCCGTGCAAAGGAGCATATATGGAGGCGAAGGAGCAAAAAAGCCATACCAGCAGGGAGATTTTCGGTTGACAGAGGAAGCCGCCTCATGGAAGGCTGTCCACATTGCCAACATTGCAGATAATTATTTCTACAGATATACTGCGATAGAAAGAAATAAAACAATGGCCAAGCCAAGAACATTCATCAGCTCGACATACTACGATTTAAAGTATATCCGGGCATCAATGGACATCTTTGTTGAATCCCTAGGGTTCGAGCCTGTATTGTCGGAAAAGGGAGATATCGCCTACAGCTATGATCGTCCGCTTGATGAATCTTGCTATCGTGAGGTGGACAATTCTGATATTTTTGTTCTTATTGTCGGTGGAAGATACGGATCAGAAGCCAGTACTGAAGCAAAACGTCCCGACAAAAACTTCTTTGAGCGATACGAGAGCATTACCAAAAAAGAATATGACAGCGCTGTCCATAAAGACATCCCTGTTTATATATTAATCGAGAAAGGTGTTTATGGAGAGTATCAAACATTTGCAAGAAACAAAAACATTGAAAACATTAGATACGCGCACGTAGACTCTGTTAATGTCTTCATCTTTATCGAAGACATTTTGGCAAAGAATCGAAACAACCCAATTAAGACTTTTGAGAAGTTTGAGGAAATTGAGTCGTGGTTGCGCGAGCAATGGTCAGGTTTGTTTCGTGAACTCCTTCGGAGACAGTCTCAGCAACAGCAACTTTCTGGGCTCGCGGAGCAAATTGTCCAGCTGAAAGAAACAAACGAAACTCTCAAGAAATACTTAGAAGCTCTGATGAAGGGCGCTGGCAAGAATGAGTCATCGAAACTCATAGAAAGTGAAAAAAGGCGCCTTCTAACTTTGCGCCAACTGTCGGAGTTGTCAAAGAACTCCTTGGTTGAGTTTTTCATGGAAAGGCATGGGATTGCACTTGAGAACATCAGCGATGCTATCAGGGCAGCCACCAGCCCAGAAGATTTCATTTCAAAAGTAACGACCTCTGCTGGCGGCGCAGAACTAAAAGAGTGGATTACAGGATTCTTTGACGACTATCTTTATGCTCGCGCCGACCTAAATGATGCTCGGATTGCCCTAGGCTTGCCAATATTCGAGATTCCCGTAGGTTTGAATAATTTTCCTTTTGTTAAAAAAACTAATCGGCGGCGTAAAGAAGTAGCTCGGGATCTTAAGGATGAATCACTGTTATAGAGCATTGAGATTAAAGCACCGTTACCGCCGATGACATCTTCAATCTCAGCGTGGAGTGGCGCTTAATCAAAAGATATCATTTGTTGATAGCGTGTCCTGTCAATTTCCTAATAAAGTCAGGATAAGTGGGGCGATGTTGGTGGTTTTCATTGAGGCGGCCCGGGAGTGGAGGTTCGGGCCGTAGGCTATGAAGAGGGCCTGGAGGTCGGGGCGGGTTGGTAGGGGGCCGTGCTCTCCTTTTGGCTTCTCTAGCTTTACTATTGTCGGCTTGGTTGTACCGCTGGTTGATTTGTAGCCTGGGGCTAGATCGAAGTAGAGGTCGCCTCCAAATTCGCCTCCTATGCCCAATTTTGTTGCCGCTTCCTTGGGCCAGAACCACTCGGTGAAGACTTTGGTATCGCTGTCTTTGAAGTTGTCCAGTTTTTGCTTCACTTCTTCAAGCAGTGCCGGGTCTTTGTCTTTGGCTATCAGGAAATGGTCCTGGGCGGCTACTCGGTCTTTGTAGCCTAGTTCCTCCAGGAGTTTGTTGATGCGTAGCTCGGTATGCATTGCCGTCATGCCGTGGTCGCTGACTACTACTATGTGGTCGTCCTCTTTGAGTAGCTGGCTTAGCTGATTCACTCTTTCGTCGATGATCTGGTAGCCCCAGCGGCGGTAGGGTTCGATCATCTTGTCGTTGTTGCCCCACCAGTT
>JBKJUN010000054.1:0-2035 GCA_046590555.1 Bryobacter sp.
CTGAGCTTCCGATAAGAAGTGTTCTACGCATGTTGTTTCTCCCCAGTCTGAAAACGAATAGCCTGCCGAATTACCTCAGGAGAAGGGAGTCCCGAGTGGCAGCAGCCGTCTTGGTAGGTGCGACACATTAGCCCAAAGGCTTCTGACTGAACGGCGCTTGGCTCGACATCGACCCCGTTTACACGGATGCTCGGAGATCCGAGGAATCGAAGCCGCTTGGCGGTCTCTGAGTCAGGCACTTCTACCTGGGAGATCTGGCTTGAGATGCCTTCTTCACGAAGAACCGTTTGAACACGCTCGACAGCGGGCTGGTGGTTCGGGCATCCTTCGAAATACAATATTTCAACGGTCATTTGTAACCTTCCTTATTCGGCGCTGCCTGCGCGATTGCTTTGAGCACAGGACAGCACTCGTGATTTGGATCTGCTGCATCATCCCGAAGCGCTTCCTCACACTTTGTTTCGGCTTCTTGAAGATGGCTTTCGAGCTTCTTCAAATCTTCGATTTTCTGACGCACACTTCTAAGCCGATTTTGGATGAGTTCCCGAACGTGGGTGCAGGCCTCGGTGCCCAGGTCCTGGACCAGCAGAAGCTCGCGGATTTCAGCGAGCGTGAAGCCCAATTCCTGCGCCTTGCGGACAAATAGCAAATGTTCGATATCGCCCACACTGTACAGCCGGTAGCCGCCTTCACTACGGGGTGGTTCGCGGAGCAGGCGTTCTTTTTCGTAATAGCGAATAGTATCGATGCTCAAGCCCGTCTGCTGTGAAACTTTGCCGATTTGAACACCACGGGCCATAGAGATCTTGCCTATCAACTACCTTACAGTCTGGAGGCGACTCCAGAGTCAAGCGCTATTTTGTTCGTACGTTTTAAGAGTGTGACAAGGCACCCAAGGGCGGAGAGAATCTCGGGGGGATTTTAGTAGGGCGAAACGACTCGTGGGCAAAAATGACGGGGACACCTGCCCTGTACCATTGAACTCAAATCCAACTTGGGATAACCAATAGGGTCTCGGCCACTTCGGAGAGAGTGCCAATTGCCCCCTGCGACATAACGCCTGGGGGGCGTGCGCCTCACCGATGCGGACCGTGAGGCACGTCCCGTGGGGAGTTCGCGCTTTGAGCGCCAGTACAGGGCTGATGTGGCATCACGGTGCGGCCGGGAGAAAGGTTTGTATGCCAGAGCAGTTTCAATTTTTTGTTGGCATCGATTGGGCGACCGAGTTTCACTAGGTTTGCGTGATCAATGCGGATCGACAGCTACTCGAGCAAAAGGCGTTCGAACATAGCGGTAGTGGCATTGCACAGTTGGTCGAGATGCTCCTGAAGCAGACCGACAACCGGCCGGATCAAGTCGCTATTTCTATTGAGATGCCACGTGGGGCAGTCGTTGAGACCCTTGTCGAACGGCAGTTCGCGGTCTTCTCGCTGAACCCGAAACAAATGGATCGCTTCCGGGATCGCCATACCGTGCCGGGAGCGAAAGACGATTCACGCGATGCCTTTGTCATGGCTGACTCACTTCGAACCGATCTCCATTTGTTCCATCGAGTACGCCTCGATGATCAATGGATCATCCGGCTGCGTGAACGGGTACCAGCCTTTGTATGCCCGTGCCTTCATCCCCATCGCTCTGCCACTGTCGAGGCGGATAGGGAACCTCCGTTTCCCTATTGACATTTACCTACCATAGATGATCCGTCCCAGTCAAATTGTTCGATTTTCCTAAATCTTTTGACAGCTTCCTTCGCCACCTGATCGAATCTAAAATCTTTGCAACTTAGCCTTCAGAGACCCAAATAGCCATTAACACTCATTAAATTAGATACTTAACCCAAAGCTTCAAACGCGCACTGAGTACTAGGATTTTCTGGATTCAGCCTGGGACTAGTCGAACGACGCATCCGTCTCAGACTCGTTGATCGGGATAGGGGGGAACCTCACGGCTCCGCCCCTCCCACACCACCGGACATGCGGGTCCGCATCCGGCGGTTCGAGTCGGTTACGCTAGCACCCATCGATCAACGTCGGAA
>JBKJUN010000249.1:0-2498 GCA_046590555.1 Bryobacter sp.
GTGGCCTGCAATGTTTGTGACCTTGAGTCCGCCTTGGAGTTTGGCTGGGTAGCGGACGTAGAGCGGGCTGCGAGTGCCGCCTTCGTAGACGCTTCCCTTTCTGCCGCGCAGGCCTGCGTTGAAGCGGTCAGTCTGCGGACCGTTGTCACACATGAACATGACGATGGTGTCGTTGTCCAGATGAGGAAGCAGGCGGCCGATGTTGTCGTCGAGGTTCGCAACCATGCCGTAGATGGCCTGGTTTTCTGGGGTCAGCCCATGGTTAGCAAATCGGTTGAAGTACTGGTCAGGGACCTGGTATGGAGCGTGGGGCGTGTTGTAGGCGAGGTAGAGAAAGTAGGGGTCTCGTTGGGATTTCGTTACGAATTTGATGGCTTCATCGGTGAGCGAGTCTGCTATGTAACCCTTCAGCTTGTCGGGCTTGCCGTTGCGCTCGACTGGGGAATCGAAGTACCAATTCCAGTGACCAGTGCGGAAGCCGGTGAACTCGTCGAAGCCGCGGGCGTGAGGCACGTACGGATAGTTTTCGCCGAGGTGCCACTTGCCAATCAGGGAGGTTCGGTAGCCGGCTTTTTTGAGGCAATCGGCCAGGGTGATCTCCGAGCGGCGCATGGTTTCGCGCCCTTTGGTGACTCCATGGACACCGGTGCGCAAGGGATAACGACCAGTCATGAGAGCTGCTCGGGTTGGGGCGCAGACGGGTGAGACGGAGAAGCGGGTGAATTCAACGCTCTCGCCGGCGAGACGGTCGAGGTTCGGGGTTTTGAGAATCGGGTTACGGCGAAGGCTGAAATCGCCGTAGCCTTGATCGTCAGTCAAGATGATGACGATGTTGGGGCGGCGCTTAGCGAAGGCAAAGGAGGAGATGAGTTGGCGGCGGGTCCACATGGCTAGCGAAGAGCCAGTATAGTGCCATGGTCGAGAGCGGCAAAGACTTTTCCTGAGGGAGTTGCACCGAGGGTGATCTTTTGAGCGATCGCTCGGTAATCAACTGGAATTTCAGTCCAGTTCTGGAGATCTTTGGAATGCCTGATATGCACTTTAGTAGGAACAGGTAGAGGGCCGAGGCGTTCTGTGCAAGCGAGGTAAGCACCGTCTCCTGGGATGTAGAGGATATCTTGAAATTCAACATCTTTGAGACGAAGGACTAACTCCGCTTTCTTGTTGACTTTTGGATAGAAGCTATACAATTCGCCGCCATAAGCAAAGCTCTTGTTGAACTTAATCAAGGTGAGGCCTGTTCCATCGCTACCAATTACGCTACGGTGGACGGTTCCGAAGCCGGAGACTTCCTGCTTGCGCCAGGTTGCGCCACCATCCATGGTCTCTAGCGAAACCAGGATATGAGGCTTTTCCGATTGAAATGCGGCGAGTTCTGGTTCCATCCAATCTGGAAGGTCAACTGCCCGGCGTCTGCTGCGAACGGGGGTCTGGGAGGAGCCTGAGGCGAGGCCAATTTTCCCATTCCAGAATTTCACCCAGTTGTAGGTGAAGTTTTCAGCTGATCCGGCGACCTGGGCGGCTTCAGGAACATGGCGCCAAGTTTTGCCTCCGTCGTCGGTGCGCATGAATGTTTTTTTGATGCCGACGAGATAGCCGGTTTGATTGTTGAGGAAGTGGACTCGAAGAGCAGCATCCTGCTTTGAAAGCTTTTTCCATTCACGGCCACTTTCGGCGCTGAACCAAATTTCGCCTTTTTCGCTGACGATCCAGAGAGAAGAGTCGTCAAGGGCGAAGATAGAGCGCGGTAGGAAACGGAGTTCTGATTGTTGCCAGGTCAGGCCTCCGTCCAAGGAGGAGAGCAAAGTACCTTTGCCTCGACCCTCGGCAACAATGCCACCCACGGCCCACATACGTTTGTCGGAGCCGACCGTAAAATCGATCAAGACCATCCGGGAATCGGGCTTGAGGTAGAAGAAGCCGCGAACGAACTTCTGGTTTTGAGCGAGAGCGAGACTTGGTATTGCGGCAATGAGTGATCGTCTTGTGAGCATGGGAGTTAAGCGAGTGAGGAAACCAAGGTGCCGATATCCTCTTGTGGCGACTTGGCTTCGAGACGCGCGAGAGTGAGGAGAACGCCGACTTGTTCGCCGACTGTTGTTAGTGTCTCCATCTCTTCTCCAGAGAAAATATGCGGTTTGCGGACCTGGACGTTGATGACTCCGACGACTTTATGGCGGGCGATGATCGGGGCGGAGAGGAAGGCTTCGTATTGGTCTTCAGGGAGTTCAGCAAAATTCTTAAAGCGCGGGTCGAGATAGGCTTCTTTGCTGATCGCGACCAGACGGCGTTCGCGGGCTACCCAGCCGGTGAGGCCTTCATCCATTCGCAAGCGAAGCGAGCCGAGAGTGCCCGGAGATGGATTGTTGGACGAACAGAGCAGCAAATCTCCTTTGTCGAGAAGATAGAGCAGGCAGGAATCGCCGTGCATGAATTCGAGGACTAGAGCGTTAATGGCGAAAGAACTCAGTCTCAAACAGGTTCTTGCCGCCATTAAC
>JBKJUN010000345.1:0-4656 GCA_046590555.1 Bryobacter sp.
TTTCTGTTTTGGCGCTTGGCTGGCCGTAACGCTAAGGGGCTGAGGCCGAATCACGACGCATGGGCGTCACGAGGGTGAGACGCCAGCCAGGCTGTAGGTCTACGAAGGTTCTTACCGGCACCAATGAACCTGGGGCTGCCGCCGGTAAAAGTGTTTGCCGGTGACAGCCCCCAAATGAGACTGCAATCAGGATGAGCCCAAGGCTAACCGATCTTAAGTTTGTTGAGTTTTGCATCCCAGAACACGGCCTTCTTGGCGCGAACACTCTGCGTGGCCATGTGGCCCGGGATTGCCGCAATCTGGCCAGCGCGCGCCGGCGCAATCGCCTTTTCCTTGCCAAGCACGGCCATCAGAAAGTTCTTCACGTGATCGGCGGTTGAGTCAGGCTGATTGAAGTCCTTCAGGTAGTTCATCGAAACGGCTGGCTTGTCTGAGAAGGACTTGACGTTGCGGATGAACCTGGGCTGCGGGGTGAAGTAGAGGTTCTGACGATCCTTCACTTCGATGGTGCCCTTCTGCCCCATGAACTCTTCGCCGTAACCCCACTGGTCGTTGCCAAAGAAGCACGAGTAATTGAGATGGAACTTGTTCGGGTATTCGTAGAGTGCGCTAAGCGTATCCGGCACTTCGCGATCATCCTTGCCGCCCCACTGATAGACGCCGCCTGAGGCCATACAGCTTGTTGGCAGTTCAGTCTTGATCAGGCCGCCGACAACAAAGTTTGAGATGTCGGTCTGGTGGACGAGCAGGTCGGTGGAGATGCCGCCCGAGTAATCCCAATAGTTGCGCCACTGGAAGTAGCGTTCCTTCGAGAAGGGGATGTTCTTGTGTTCGGCAGATTCGAGGAAGCGCTTCCAGTCGGCAGTTTCAGCCGAGGCGTCGCCCGGGATGATGTAGCGCCATGCAGCAGGCACACCCTTGGCCGGATCGATAGTCTGATCGAAGTTGCGATACCAGAATGCGCGTGTATAGTGCACTTCGCCGATGTAACCGTCTTCGACCATTTTCTTCGCCTGAATGTAGAGCTTGTTTGAGCGGTTCTGGGTGCCGATCTGGACGACGGTTCCCATCTTCTCGGCAAGTGCGACGATTTCAGCGCCTTCTTCGATCGTGTGGCCGATCGGCTTCTCAAGATAGATGTGCTTTTTCGCCTTGAGCGCAGCCATCGCCATCGGATGGTGCAGGTGCTCGGGCGAGCAGATGAAGACAACATCGACATTGGGGTCATTGATGACGTCGCGGTAGTCGACAGAAGTCTTGGGGGTATTCTTGCCGTTGGTCTGGACTATGTCCTTACCCTTGGCGAGATTGCCCTTATAGGTGTCGCAGACGTGGGTGACTTCAACATTGTCCTTCGACAGAAGGTACATCTGGTTCATCACGTGAGCGCCACGCATGCCGGTTGCGATCCAGCCCACCTTGAGGCGGTTGTTCTGGGCGCTCGACTGCATAACGGCAGGCCCTGCGCTCAATGCGGCAGCAACTGCGCTCTTCTTTAACAGATCCCGGCGTGTCACATCTTCTGACATGGAATGCTCCTCTTAACTCTCGGTCTCGATCTCTTCAATTGCGGGCTTCGGCACCGGCGTTACCTTGCGGGAATGCTCAAAGAGCAATGCTATCGCTTTGTCGGTACGAATGCGATTGGCGATGCGGTCGAGGCCGCCGTCCTTCTCAAGCTTCACACGCACTGCCGCAACCGGCTCGCGCTGCTGCCGCGCCTGGCGCTGCACTTCCCGATCTACTTCATCCTGCTGCACGGCCACGGCTTCAACATCGGCAATCTTGTCGAGCAACAAGGTGGCACGTACGTCACGCGTAGCGCGATCAAGCTGGCTCTCGCGGAATTTCTTCATGTCGAAATTGAGCGAACGCGGATCGATGCCCTGCATCTGGAGGCTGCGGGCGTAGCTTTCAAGTTGAATCTGAAGCTGGCGCTCGATGTAGGTCTCAGGCACCGGGAAGACGTTGGAATCAGCGAGGCTTTCGATCAGCTTGCTCTTGGCTTCTTCCTGTGAGCGATACTGGCGTTCGGCCTGGATGCTGGTTTTAACTTGTTCTTTGAATTCATCGAGGGCGCGGAAGTCGCCCATGGATTGCGCAAAGTCATCGTCGAGAACCGGCAATTCTTTAATACGAATGAACTTTAGCTCAACGTCGAAAGTGATGGTCTTGCCGGAAAGGCGTTCCTGGCCGTAATCCTCGGGATAGATGACGTGGATGTCTTTGGTGTCGCCCGGGCTCATGCCCACGATGCCGGTGCTGAATTCAGGCAGTGTTTCCGGGTCGCCCAGTTGCAGCATCATTTCGGGGTTCTTGATAGGCTCGCCTTCAAGGCCATCAGCACTCTCAAGGCCCACCAGGACGTAGTCTCCAGACTCGGCAGGACGCGGATCGATGTTGACATATTCGGCCTTCGATTCACGCAACTGCTCAAGGCGATCGGTTACGTCCTGATCGCTGACCTGAGGATCTTCATATTCCACCTCAAGGCCCTTATACTCGCCGAGGGTGAATTCTGGATGCACGTCAAACTGTGCCTTGAAGACCATCGGCTGGCCTGGTTCGTTTTTGAGATCGACGATACTGGGCTGGCCGACGACCTGCAGCTTCTCTTCGGCGAAACGCGCGTTGAGAGTCTTAGGGATCACTTCTTCCATCACGTCCTGCTGGATCTCTTTCTGGAACTTGCTACGGATGACGCTCAGCGGCGCCTTGCCCGGGCGAAAACCTGGCAATTGAGCTTTGGCCTGAATCCGGGTCAGTACCTTCTCTGTGGCTTCAGCCATCTCTAGTACATTTACAGTTACTTCCAGCTCGTGCCGGCAACCTTCAATCAATGCCATAACCTTGCGCGCCTTCTCTCAATTCCAAAAATTCTTGTAGCTCTCAAAACAAGGGGGCGATGCCAGCCACTGGCCGCATCGCCCCCAAACTTCACTGCTTGACTAGGCGACGGAGGCTTTGAGTGCCTCTGCCTTGTCGGTCTTTTCCCAGCTAAACGTTGCTTCGGTGCGGCCAAAGTGTCCGAAGGCTGCGGTGGCACGATAAATCGGGCGGCGCAGGTCGAGCGCTTCAATGATGCCCTTGGGGGTGAGCTTGAAGTTGGCCCGAACGGCTTCGGTCAGTTTTTCGCCGGAAACGGTTCCAGTTCCAAAGGTGTCGACCAGAACCGAAACTGGCTCGGCGACGCCGATGGCGTAAGCAAGCTGCACTTCGCAACGGGTGGCGAGGCCAGCGGCCACGATGTTCTTGGCAATGTAGCGGGCCATGTAGCAGGCAGAACGGTCGACCTTTGTCGGATCCTTACCTGAGAATGCGCCACCACCGTGACGGCCCATGCCGCCATAGGTGTCAACGATGATCTTGCGGCCAGTAAGGCCGGTGTCGCCGTTGGGGCCGCCGATTACAAAGCGACCGGTGGGGTTGATGTGATACTTGGTGTTCTCGTCGACCATGTGGGCAGGCAACACTGGGTCGATGATGTACTTGCGCACTTCAGCGCGGAGCTGCTCGGTAGAAACGTCATCACCGTGCTGGGTCGAAATAACTACGGCATCAATGCGGACGGGCTTGCCATCCTGGTATTCGACGCTAACCTGGCTCTTGCCGTCGGGTCGGAGGTAAGGCAGGCCCTTCGAACGGCGTACTTCGCTCAGTTGGCGAACGAGCTTGTGGGACATCTGGATCGGGAGGGGCATCAGTTCAGGGGTTTCGTCGGTTGCAAAACCGAACATGAGACCCTGGTCGCCGGCACCACCGGTGTCAACGCCCATCGCAATGTGGGGGCTCTGACGCTGGATGACGTTCAGGACGCCGCAGGTATTGCCGTCGTAGCCGAAGGTGGCATCATCGAAGCCGATATCCTTGATCACCTGACGGGCCAGATCGGCAACTTCAACATAGGTCTTGGTCGTGATTTCACCAGCGACGATGCAAAGGCCAGTCGTAACCATGACTTCGCAAGCCACACGGCCCATCGGATCATCTTTCAGAACGGCGTCAAGCACCGCATCGGAAATTTGATCGGCCATCTTGTCGGGGTGGCCTTCAGTCACCGATTCCGACGTAAAAATTCTCTTTATTGCCTCAGCCACTTGATTCTGTCCACTCCTGATCTGTATAAAAATTAGCCACCCGCTGACGGCAAGTCCCCATTATGGGTCTCATTTGGTCACGGCTTCAGGCGCACCCAAACCCGCAAAGCTGGCGAGGGACCAACCCACTAGTCTAGCGCTCAACCTTGGGGCGGGTCAATTTTAGAGCAGGCTCGAGGAAGACGCGATTAAAGACTAGGCCGTTTTCGCCTTCGACCGCTGCCCAAACCACCGCACAAAAAACCAGCCCGCACCCAAACCTATTACCAGCAGCAGAATCCAGATCAGATTGCCCTTTACTGCCTTCATCATCGCCTCGGGATCGTCAAGCAACCCCGGCTGCTGACCAATCGTCTGGGCACCAAACCACGCCAGGATGCCGCACCAAAGCGTCGAGCCGACAAAAGTAACAGCGGCAAAACTCACAAACGGCACCCGGATCAGCCCGGCAGGAAAACCAATCAAATGCCGCACCACCGGCAGCAGTCGCGAAAAGAAGACCCCACCTAAAGCAAATTCAGCCAGCCACTTCTCAGCCAATTCCAGACGTTCCGGCGGC
>JBKJUN010000346.1:0-9970 GCA_046590555.1 Bryobacter sp.
GTTCTCGATGTCCTCGAAAAAACTCTCTCCGAAATTAACGCCCAAGCTGAGCAAAACGAAGCAACTTGAGTTGCTGGCTCAGGCAAGCGAAGCCTCTGAACTCGAGATGATACGAGCGCGCCTGGCCTTGCCCATGCACAAGCGCACCAACTTCCTACGCGTTCGGGTTGCCGGTGCTCCGAATAAAGGCACTGCCCTCTAGGCTCTTTTCTCTCTCCGCATCCACAACCCTCGCCCGAGAAGGAATAATGCCGCGAATGAGCAGGCAATCGTTACGCTACCAATTCCAGCAGTCGAGCCAAACAACTGCTTCATAAGTATGGGTGGAAAATTTGCTTTTGCCGCCATCAGTCCGGTAAACCCGTTGACGGGCATACCCATCATGATGCCTCCCACCGACATCAATATCAACGCAGGCTCAGACCATTGAATGCTTTTAAGGATTGCCCCTACCAGCAAGCCCACCAACAGCAAGAAAATTGCATCCTGCAGGTGCAGAAATGAACCTACCATCAGCAACAAGCCAGCGGCTGGTGCGAGGTACTTGATGGGTAGCTTCTCGCGATAAGGTGCGAGGCCCATCGCGAGAAGCACCATCCACTTGCCGTCAAAGAAGACCCGGTCGGTGAACCAATAGATCAACTCCCAACCTTTGGCTGCCGGCGGTTGCGTCACCACGCGACGCAACACCTCTGTGGCAATCAGGCCTCCAAGGGCAAAGAAGGCGAGGCTTCGCCAACTATTTCGTTTTTCAATCGCATCGGCTGCTTCTTCCAATACGTCAGGGACCTCCATGCCCATTCCACCGGCCCAAAGCGAAAGTATCGCAGCCATAGCGGACTCAATATCAGGTTAATCGACCACATCGAAAATACGACGAATAAAAGTTGATGTCTTTCGAGTGCACCAAACTTTCCCAGCCCGTAGCCGTTGAAGTATAGGGTCATCAGGATGCTGGTCAGCAGGTAGTTTGTCAGTGCCATCTGTCCTACTTTCGACAGCAGGTAGGTGATTGGCCGAAGCCAGCCCAGCTTGAAGATCAGGAGCACCAGTCCCAGATGCCCAAGCCCAACCACAAGGCGGCCATATTCGTAAGTTGCTGTTAGCCAGGGTTCGGTCCATAGATCCCAATGCGAGTCGACTATCATCTTTGTCACATAAGCCAGTAGAGGCAGGCCCAGCAGATAGCCGCAGGCGGACATCGTTGCGTAGAAGCTTGCACTTTTTTCTGCGGATAGAACGCCTGCCTTGTATAGCGCCATGCCGAGCAGCATTGCAAATAGAACATCCCAGAGCACAAATTTCAGCATGCCCACAGTCTGTCCCTGGAAAGTGTTGCTGGCCCGGTGCTTGAGGTTATCGACATAGCCCTTGCGCATTCCTGCAATCCGTTCTTCGATCTTCACCTTCCGTTTGACAATATCCTGACTGTCCAGCACCTCCTGGTAGGCTTCAATCGCCTTCTTCTGTTCCTTTGTGCGTTTCTTTTCTTCAACTTTGATGGCGGCAATTCCCGAGTCTCTCTGATCAAATTGAGAGAAGACAAACCCCGCAGTGCTGAGATTGATGAGCAGAAATACTACGCCCGCAGCAATCAGCAATTTCTTGACCGGCAGGACACGGAACACAAACAAACCCAGTCCGGCCATGCCGTAGGAATAAAGAATGTCTCCGTCCCAAATGAAATATCCGTGGATCATGCCGAACAGAACCAGCCACAGATTCCGGCGCAAATAGATGTCGGCTGCACCGATCCCGGCACCCCTTCGCTCTGCGCGCTCGGTCAGCAGTACGGCCCCAGCGCCAAACAACATCGAAAAAAGAAATCGCATCTTCCCTTCAAAGAAGATCTGGTTTGCGCACCAATAGTAGAGGTTCCAGCCGGTTTCACCAGCCCAGGCGGAAGGGTCTCCGTAGGCTGCACCCGGTATGCCAAAATTCTGAATGTTCATCAGAAGAATTCCTAGCAAAGCGAAGCCTCGCAGCATGTCAACCGAGTTGATGCGTTCTTCTGCTGCTACCGGGGCAGTTTGTTCCATAAGATGATAATAGGGGTTTTTTCGAATTGGACAAGACGCAAGCTGTATTGATCTGGATGATGTTTCTATTGGCCGCTAACACCGGCGTCGTACTTACACTGCTTCGCGAACGAATTGCCTTTCGCCGCATTCGCGATGAAATTGCCGCTTTGTTGCCGCCCGGCTATGATCCAAAGCGACTCGACTATCCCTATATATTCCCTTTCACCACACCGCCGGCCTGGGGGCGCGCGCTCCTGGATCACATTGAAAAATTCCCGGATCATCAGCCGCGCACGTCCTGGCAACGTTTTGTCTCAATTCGCAACGTCCTCATGATCGGCGAAGTCGTCACCCTGATTGCGTTCGTCGCATGGATGCTTCTGAGTTAGACTGTTAGGTTCGAATCAATTATGAAGTCCGTTGTCACCTTTGGTGAGATTATGCTCCGCCTGGCGCCCCCAGGCATGGAACGCTTCCTGCAATCCCCTCAATTTGTAGCCACCTTCGGTGGCGGTGAAGCAAACGTTGCTGTCAGCGTCTCTAGCTTCGGCTGGCCAGCCCGCTACACTACGGTGCTGCCGGACAAGAATCCCATCAGTGACGCCTTTTTGGGTGAGATGCGCCGCTTCGGTGTCGACGTCTCAACCGTTGTGCGTGGGCCCGGTCGCTTCGGAATCTACTACGTAGAACCGGGTGCCAACCAGCGCGCCTCCAAGGTTCAATATGACCGCGAAGGTTCAGCGATTGCCATTGCCAAGCCAGGTGCTATTGATTTCGCCAAGGTCTTTGAGGGTGCCGGCTGGTTCCATATCACAGGCATTACCCCGGCGATCAGCCCTTCTGCCGCCGAACTCTCGATTGAGAGCGTCAAAGCCGCCAAGGCCGCTGGCCTCACCGTAAGCCTCGACTTGAACTTCCGCAAGAATCTCTGGAACTACGGCAAGAAGGCCGCCGAGGTGATGCCACAACTCGTCGAATATACCGACGTCATCATCGCCAACGAAGAAGATTGCCAGATGGCTCTTGGCATCGAAAGCGATGCCGATGTCCACTCCGGCAAGCTCGATCATTCCTCCTACGAACGACTCAGCGCCAAGGTTTTGCAAGCCTATCCCAACGTCAAGACGGTTGCGATTACGCTTCGTGAATCCTTTAGCGCTTCCTACAATGGCTGGTCTGCCTGCCTCAACCAGGGCCACAACTTCATGGTCAGCAAGCACTATGACATTACAAACATCGTCGATCGCGTCGGTGGGGGCGATAGTTTCGCTGGTGGCCTGATTTATGGCCTGCTTGCTCTCGACACTCCTCAGGCTGCGCTTGAATTCGCTGTCGCTGCCAGTTGCCTCAAACATTCCATCCCTGGCGACTTCAACCGCTTCAGTCGCGAAGAGGTGGAAGGTCTGGTCAAGGGTGGCGGCTCCGGCCGTGTGCAACGATAGGTAACCCTTTTTCACGGAGCGCCGTTACAATAGAAGTTGCTTCAAACGATATGACTTCACGCCGTCACTTTATGCTCGTGGGACCGGCGTTGCTCAGCGGTGCTCCTTTTTCTTCTTTAGAGGCCGCCCAAGCGACAAAAACTCCCAATCTCTCCATCTCGGTCAACGAGGTGATCGTACCGGTTACGGTCACCGATGAGAAGGGCAAGTTCGTCAGCGACTTGAAGCAATCCGACTTTAGGATCTTTGACGAGAACAAAGAACAGAAAATTTCCTACTTCAATGCCGAGCGTGAACAACCAGTGGTGGTTGGCTTCCTGCTCGACATGAGCAATCTGAACCGCCTGCACTGGAAGACCTTTGCTGATGCTACCGAAGAACTTGTGCTCGCCCTGCTGCCGCAGGAAGGCCCCAAGAAGTTCTCCGGCTACCTGGTTACCTACTCAACCACTGCCGAAGTCAGCGTCGACACTACCAGCTCCCCCGACAAGATCCAGGAGAAGATCCGCAAGATCAAACCGGGCGGCGGAGCTGCACTCTACGACGCTCTCTACCTCGCCTGTACCAATCGCAAGCTCGTACGTGGTGAGCCGATCGAGCCACGCCGCATTATCGTCATCATTGGCGACGGTCATGATTCGGCATCCAAGAAAGGACTCGATCAGGTTCTCGAGATAGCCCAGCGTAATCTCGTTACCATCTTTGGCATGAGCACCGTTGCTTTTGGCTTCAAGGCTGAAGGCGAAAAGAATCTCCAGAGGCTGGCCGAAGAAACCGGTGGTCGCGTGGTCTTCCCGCTCGAAGGCCTCTACAAGGATGTCTCAGGTTATCTCTCTACTCCATCGGATGAAGGCAACTACGCCTTGAAGGTGGGTACGGGAGGATACGGTGCAGAACTCGCCAAGGGCATGTTCAACGCTGTCGCCGCGATTCAAGGTGAAGTGACTACGCAATACATTATTCGTTATGTGCCACAGTCGACCGACGATCGCAAGGCCTTTCGCAAGATTCGCGTCGAGGTGCCGAATATCCCGGGCCTCAAAGTTCGCTACCGATCCGGTTATTATCCGGCCAACCCTTAACCGATACGATAATTACACCCGATGACATTCTCCCTTCTGAGTCTCGCCCTTCCCGGTCGCCCCGCTGAGCCAGCGGGAGTTATCGTTTATGATGCCGAAACCGAAAAACTCGGCGTCAAGCTCCGGCGCGACTGGCACCAACTGGCCTCTGCCGATGACGCCGAAATTCTTTCTGGCATGGAGACTCATCTCAAGCAATTGTCCAATGAGATGGGTGCCACAGGTGCCATGGAATGGCTCGAATCGACGCTCTCGAATGTCTTCCAGTTGAGTGAGCGAAATGAAGTCCAATCGCATGCCCTCGACTTCACACTGCACCAGCTTTATCGTGAACACGTCTCGACTCCCGTTGAGCCCTACGTTACCCACATCCCGCGCTATTCACTCCGATCTGCCGCCGGAAGCTTTGGCGAGCAGATTGCTGACCCTAACGAAATCGCAGATTGGGTCGAGGCCCCACAAGACCTTCGTCTCAGTAAAGACATGTTTGTGTGTGAAGTATATGGCCGAAGTATGGAACCGCTGGTTCCTTCTGGTTCCATGTGCGTCTTTCGCAAATTTGGGGCTGGTTCTCGCAACAACAAGCGTGTCCTGGTGGAGGATCGCTCTGAGCCGAGCAACCGCTACACCCTAAAGGTCTACCACTCGCAGAAGTCCACATCGGGAGAGGATGGCTGGGCTCATCAGTCCATCGATCTTTCCCCGCTCAATCCAGAATTTCCTGTCCTCCATTTGGATGCCGATCAGGATCGCTACGCCGTGCTTGCTGAATTCGTCTGTCTTTTATAGAGGGCGCTCGTAATACCAATCGACTTGAGGGTCTGTTCCAACCATAAAGATCTTTTCGCCAGTCTTCTGGAATGCCCACTTCTCATAAAATTTCTGCGCCCGGAAGTTTTTCTCCCACACCCCAAGGTAGATTCGCGAGTATCCGAGGCCCTTCGCCAAATGCAGAGTGTCTTCCATCAGCGTGTGTGCTGCGCGAGTGCCGATCGCTCGCTGTTCCATGTAGAAGCGAACCAGCTCGACTCTTTCCTCTGCTTCGCCCTGAATTCTCGTAAAGCCCAAAGGCCCTTGCGCGTCTTCAATGATCAGGAATCGTGAGAGCGGATCCTTCAGTTCTGTTTCTACCTTCTCCGGCGCGTAGGAAGTGGTTAGAAATAAATCCATATCTGCATCGCTGCAGGTGCCCACAAAGGTTTCAAAGAAGGTACGCCTCCCCAAATCTACCAATAAATCTCGATCATCGATTGAAGCTATTCGAGCCGGCACAATGGGTCTCCCACAATGAGACTTTGCCATGAGAGGCTGGGCAACGCCAAGTAGAAGCTTTCCGCCAGATTGCGCCCAGACAGATAAGCGGGAAACAACTGATCTGGTCGCACAGTCTGCGAGAGGTAGGGTTCATCGATGTTGCCGGAGATCCCGCTGACACCTTCCCAGACATAGTCGAGAATCATCGATTGCGGGCTACCGGCAAAGTAGCTGAGCGGGTTCTTCCAGTCTCCCAGTGTCCAGGTGAAGGGCGGCATCTTGAGAGTGCGAGCATTGCTGGAAACAAATTCTGTCGCAATTGCACCAGGCAACCAACCCATGCCGCTCTTGCGGCTTTTCCGGGCTGTGTCATTCGAGCCCCAACTGGCATACCCAATCACCTGCTTTTCAGCAGACAAAACTGTAGGCGTCAACTCAAAGACAACTCTCGGCTCGGGAAGCAGAATACCGGCATTCCGCAGCCAGGAATTACCTTCTTCGTCGTTGTCCGCCTTGAGATCGAGAACTACACGCCCCAGGTTCTTTGCTCCGCGGCAGCGCTCTACCGCCTTTCGCGCATCCTCAAAACTGTACCCAGCCAGGCGAGTGACGAGATAGATCGGCACGCCCGGATGGCTGAAGACCTGGTCTCTTTTTCGATAGAACGGATTGTCGACCCAGCCCTCACGTTGAATCTTTGCTCCGTGCAATTCCAGATATAGAAGCGCCAGTTCGCTATCAACGCTCGCGTTGTCGTTCTTGACCTCTGCACTGACCCGGATAGGCATTCCCTGGGTCAAGAGCAGATAAAAGGTTGACTCGATCCGGCCATTACGACGCAGACAGTCACTGATCGGCCCGGCAATCTGTTTCGCAAAACCAGCCCGATTGATAGTCTCTTCTTCTGCTGTCGATATCCGGCAAACCTGCTTTGGGTTTAAGCCGTTCCAGGACGTATAGAACTCACCCAAGCGTCGGGAGAGGACAGAATTTTCGTTGATGACCAACGTGACGTTGCTGACATCCCCAGCCAAGGCTAGCGATGAGAAAACTAAAATCCAGGGTAAAAAACTTGTCAAATTATTTCTCAAGAACTTTCACAGGTATCAAACCATCTTCACCTCCTCATTGTTCTAGGCACCCGGGTGGAAGGCTTTAAGCGATACCATGCCAATTCTGATAAGGTCCATAATCAAATGCTATACTTTGTAGAACCAGCCCCGCAAGTTTAGCCCCAGGAACCCCATGGATCTTGATCAATTGCACACGTTTCTGGAGATTGTCCGGCTTAAGAGCTTCTCCAAAGCCGCTCTGACCTGTTTCCGCACTCAACCTGCCATCAGCGCCCAAGTAAGGCAGCTTGAGCAGGAATTGAATGCGAATCTTTTTGAGCGCCTCGGGACTCGCATTGCGCTTACCCCCGCCGGGCGAATCTTCGCTGAATACTCCGAACAAATCCTCGACCTTCGCCGCCGTGCGCAGGAATCGATTCAGGAACTCGAACGGGTGCCTCGTGGCGAGTTGATTATTGCCGCCAACGAAGCTACCTGTATCTACGTACTTCCCGATGTCTTTAGCGAATACAAGAAGCAGTTTCCAAACGTCCAACTGCATGTGGACCGTAGCTATGGCTCACGGGTTCTGCAGGCCGTCCAGGATAATCTTGCCGACTTCGGTATCACCCAACTCCCGGTAGACGCCAAGAAGTGTCAGATTGTCAAAATTCATTCTGACGAGATCCGCATCATTGTGCCCAAGGGCCACCCCTTGACTGAGAAGCGACAGGTGCTCGCCGCTGATATTGCTCCTTTCCAGTTGTTGTTGCCAAAAACAGGAACTACACGCGCTAAGCTAAACTCCTGGTTTGAACCGGTCGAAGAGCAATTACAAGTCTCAATGGAACTCGACTCAACCGAAATGATCAAGCGCTTTGTAATGGCCGGTCTTGGAATCAGTTTCCTCGCCGCGTCTCATTGCCGTGAAGAAGTAGCTGCTGGCAAGCTCGTCACGCTCTCGTTAGGGCCTGAACAAATGATCAGGCGCCTGGGTTTGATCTACCGCAAGGACAAAGCGCTCAGCCGCGCTGCACTTGGTTTCATTCAGGTGATTCTCGATCAAGCCGGTGACAGCCTGCGTCCCCTGGGTCTTGTTGGAGTGGGCGATTGAACACCATCAAGCGAACTACGGTCTATATATCCATTGGGGAGAAGACTGAGGTCTTTAGCGCTCCTGAAGACATACCCGCGCCGCTAAAGAAGCAATTGGCAGATTCCACCCGTGGCATGAATAGCGCAACTATTCTGATTGCCGATCGCGGCGGGCGGGCGGAAATTCGCAAGATCTTGAATGGCGAGCCGAGTCCTTTGAAAAGCCGTTTGCGAGTCGACTTCCTCAAGCGCAATCTCGGTGAAACGACAACACTGACCAACCCGGGTCCTGCTTCTTTCCGTCGCTCCTTCGGGAATTGGCGCTGGCGTCAATGGGCAGAGCTGCTTCTGCCAGGTGCGGTTGGCCTTGGGCTCTGGCTGCTCTTTGCTCTCAAATAGAATTACTGAAATTTGTTCCGTAAAGGGCGATAAGGCTAGTGTGACCTTCTTGCTGGCTAAACAAAGAACGCTGCATGTCTTTAGCGACAACGGCAAGTCGATCCCGGTTTCGCTTCGTGAGCGCGACGGGAATGTAGCCGTCTTCGAATCCTCTGAGGCGATTCCCGTTGGGGTCTACGTCGAATGGGCTAGCGCTGAGGAATCCAACCGCGGACAGGTTCTCAATTGCCGTCCAGTTCCCCAGCCTGGTGACGAGAAAAACCTGCTCGAGATCAGCGTCGAATTTAAGCCTTGATACGCTGGTATTTGCCAACATGCAAGTAGCCATCTTTGGAGCCGCCGGCCAACTCGGGGTCGAACTCGTTCAAGAATTTACCAAGCGCGGACACACCGTCCACGGTTTCCGCCGTACTGATGTCGACATTACCGATACATCTCAACTGGAAACAAAACTGGCTTCGCTAGAAATCGATCTCGTTCTCAACTCCGCCGCCTATAACAAGGTCGATATCGCTGAAAACGAGCCTCAAGTGGCTTATGCTGTCAATGGTCTGGCAGTGCGCAATCTCGCCTTGGCCTGCCGCCAGCTCGATGCCCGGCTTGTTCACTTCTCTACAGATTATGTGTTTGATGGCACCGCCGGCCGCCCTTATCGCGAAGAAGATCCTGTTCGCCCGATCAATGCCTATGGTGTCTCAAAATTGGCTGGAGAATTCTACGCACAAGCTTATTGCGATTCTGCCCTTGTTCTGCGCACCTCCGGTGTCTTTGGCCCTGCCGGTGTGGGTACTGCTGGCGGCAACTTCATCGAATCGATGCTTCGGCTTGCCACTAAAGGTGGTCCGTTGCGGATCGTAAACGACCATATCGCTTCACCCACTTTTGCCCCAGAGCTTGCGCGTGTTACAGCTGATCTGGTCGAGCGCAACGAATCGGGTGTCTTTCATGCCGGCGGTGGCCAACCGATTTCGTGGTTTGACTACGCGGCGAAAATTTTCAAGAAAGCCAATCTCAGCCCTGAACTCAAGCCCACCAACGAGCGAGAGTACCGCACAGCTGCTCGTCGACCCAAGTACTCAGCCCTCGAGAACGCGCGACTGAGTGGCACAGGCATTCTGCCTTTCATTTCGCTCGATGAACAGATCGAGCGCTACTTTGCAGCCCGAAAATCCTAAACTCCTACGGCGTAGTAGCCGCGCCGAGCCTGTACCTTCAGGCTTGAGTCTTTGGGCTTGATCTCGACACGCCTGAAGGCTCCATCTTTCTTGTCATTTGCTGGCGAGTAAGACAGCGCATACTGGCTGCGCATCTCTTCCTGCAACTGCTCGAATGAACGGTCGAGCCCACCCCGCTTGGTCACATCAAAGACCCGCCCGCCTGTATCACCGCTCAATCTCTTTAGCGCACCCTCATCACTTCCATACATCGGCTCGTAGTAGTAGAAGCTATAAATGACCGCGTCAGAAAGATGCGTCTGCTTAAGTGCTTCCACCGGCTTATAGAAACTCCCCTGATCCGCGCCATCAGTCAGCAGAACGATCACCTTTCGCCCCGTCTCGTTCTTAAGTTTCTCTTCAGCCGCCAGATACACTGCATCGAACATCCGCGTTCCGCGCGGTGTCGTC
>JBKJUN010000395.1:0-1319 GCA_046590555.1 Bryobacter sp.
CAAAATTCGCATCTCGCAACGGCGCATTCACAAACACCGGCCGCGGCCCAATCGCCGTCAGTACGTCCTTGAAATCAAAAGGCATCGCCCCAGGCGTGCGCGCTGCAATCTTCGGCATGTAGCCCTTGTGTGACCAGCCCGTCAAATTGCCACCATAGTATTTGGCAAAACTCGTAAAACCGCAACTTGTAATCACCGCCTCGATCCGTCGGTCAAACACTGCCACAAACAGCGAATTGTGACCACCTAAGGAGTGTCCGCAGGCCGCCACGCGCGTAGCGCCAATCATCTTGAGCACGCTCACCGCTCGCATGTGGTTTACGATCCCCTTCATCGTCGCGCTCTCGTAGCCATGGGCGTAAGGGTCGTAGCGATACTCACCAAAGTTTGGATAGTCCGGGGCCAGCGTCACGTAACCGCGCAGTGCCAGCTCCCGCGCATAATGCAGGTTGGGCCTGTCTCCCAGCCCCGCCGGTTGGTCCTTGCCAATCTTTGTGGTCTGGTGCAGGCATAGCACCGCAGGCAGCTTGCGACGTTCTGGATTGGGTGGCAGCAGCAGCCACGCCGGTACCTCACCATCGATCGTGATGTGCCGCCGCAAGAGCCCGCCATCCTGTGTTTCGGAGTCAACAGCGAACTTCGGTTTGCCCCTAGCCAGCTTCGGCAGCGGACCCATCACTTCCTCAAACCGCTCAAGGATCATATCCTAATAGTTTGGACTTATTCTTTTCCCGGCGCATACCAAACCTCACCAGGGTCGTTCTGGTGGAAAGCGGGCCGAGGCCGCTCTACGACGACTTCATTGGCAACCTCTACGAGCAGCACGGCCAGAACATTCAGCTCGACCTCGTTACCTGCTACACCGGTCAACCCCGCGGCTTCCGCGAGTCGAACGGCACGGTCTACCGCATTCAGGACTACCGCGGCTGGGAAGGTGCCAAGCGCCTCGCTGTCGAGCTGCGCAGCAAAGGCCCAACGGTCCTCGGCATCATCTGTGCCGGTGTACCGATCATGGCCAAATGGAAGTGGCTGCTCTTCGCCGCTCTCAGGTCAAAGGTTTTTGTCATGAACGAAAACGGAGATTACTTCTGGGTCGATTACTCGAACTCAAAGTTGATCCTCCACTTCATGGTCTTTCGCGCCGGTATGTCGGGCGACAACAGTATCTGGCTGCCGTTCCGCATGCTGGTATATCCCTTCGGGATGGCCTACTTCGCCGCCTACGCGGCCTGGCTGCATGGCAGAAGGCATGGAAGAAAATGGATAAGGAACTTATGAAAGCAATTCAGGTATTTGAAATCGGCGGCCCCGAGAAGCTG
>JBKJUN010000551.1:0-8151 GCA_046590555.1 Bryobacter sp.
TTCGCACTCAGATTCGACCAGTGCGTCTCGATCTCTCCCCGCAACGACTTCACCATCATCACCCGCAAGTCGTAGCGAATCCTCTGCCACACCTCAAACCAGACTCCGATCTCCCACTTCTTCCGCTCCATCTCAAAATGGGTCCCCTTCTCAAGCTTCCCCAGCAAACCAAACCCCACGCTGATCGTGTCAAAAATCTCGACATCAAGAAGGGTCATTTCCCCATCCTGCTGATCTACCCAAACCTTGCCACGAATCTTCTCAAAAGCCTTCGCCCTCATGGTCTTTGCCTTGTACCCTTTTTGTGGCGTAAAACTGAAAACATCCGCCGGTCGGCTGTGTCGATCCTCCAC
This sequence comes from Bryobacter sp., assembly GCA_046590555.1. Lineage (GTDB taxonomy): Bacteria > Acidobacteriota > Terriglobia > Bryobacterales > Bryobacteraceae > Bryobacter. The sequence goes on from JBKJUN010000551.1 coordinate 354, forward strand.
ACCGGTCCTGTGGAACTCAAGCGCATCCGGCATCTCGTCCATCCACGTCTCTTCCTCAAAGCGCGCCTTCATCGGAGTCCTGCGCATCTCGATTACAGACCGGCGCAACTTCTCTTCCTGCTTGGTAATCTCCTCAGCCGTCAGAGCCTTCCCGTCTTTTTCAATTAACCGTGTCACCACCTGGTCTTCCCAAGGGTCACGGCGCAGCACAGACACAGTCTCTGACTTCACCGACCCATCCGGCATCAGTTCCCGCTTCGCCAGTCTCCGCTGAAACAGATAATCTTCCTTCTGTTTCGCTTTACTCTGCATCTTCTTCAAAGACGCACGCACGCTCTCTCTGTTGGCAACCAGGTCTTCCTGCCCGCTCAAACAAAGTGCAAAACAAATCAATATGAGTGCCCGCATGTACCTCCTCACTCAGTCATGCTTATTATATGAAAATACTGTCCTCAGAAGAGAAGTACCGCTGCAGTCTCTTCAGCGTCTCCGAAGATATCGCAAAGGACACTGACGGCTTCGAGATCAAACGCGCCATCGTCCACCACCCCGGCTCCGCCGTGATCCTGGCCGTTGACGACAAAAAGAAAGTTCTGCTTGTACGTCAATACCGACTCCCGGCCGACGGAAAATTGTGGGAACTCCCCGCCGGTAAAATTGATCCCGGCGAAAACTCGCTCCAGGCCGCCAAGCGCGAACTTATCGAAGAAACCGGCTATAAAGCCAGCACCTGGAAGAAACTCGCCAGCTACTGGGCCAGCCCCGGCTTCCTCGCCGAAAAGATGACGATCTATCTGGCGACAGATCTCAAAGCCGGCATCGCCACACCCATGGTTGACGAACGCATCGAAGCCCGTTGGTTCACCTCAAAAGAACTCGATACTCTCATCCGCGAGGGCAAGATGGATGACGGCAAGACGCTAATCGGCTACCTTACCTGGAAGCGTTTTCACGCATCCACGCGATAAGTTTGCCAATTGCCTCGCCCCTGTGCGACACCCCAGACTTCCGCTCTTTGGGCACCTCCGCAAAGCTCTGCCCAAAGGGTGGGTACAAGAAGTAGGGGTCGTACCCAAATCCCCCCGCCCCACGTGGTGCATCCAGAATCTCCCCCTCCACCGTCCCGCGAAACGTACCCAGCACGCGATCCCCATCTACAAGCGCAATCACACAAACATAACGCCCACGCCGCTCCGCTTGGCCCGCCATCTCCCGAACCAGCCGCGCATTATTAGCGGCATCATCCCCGGCCCAACGCGCTGAATGCACCCCAGGCGCACCACCCAGCGCATCCACCTCAAGCCCGGAATCCTCCGCGATCAACCACCCCTCAGAATGCGCACCATAGTAGATCGCCTTCTGAATTGCATTGGCCTCAAAGGTGTCTCCAGTCTCGGGAGCCACCGGCAGACTCTTCATTGCGGGCAGCATCTCGATCTCAAGACCTGCCCCCTCAAACTCACGGATCTTGCCCGGATTACTAGTAGCGAGATAAAGCTTCATTTTGTAATCCAATCAACTCCTTGATGCCAGCCCGCGCCAGCTCAATCATTGCCCCAAGCTGCGGGTCGTCAAACGGAATCTGCTCGGCCGTCGCCTGCACTTCGATAAATTTCCCCGCCCCGGTCATCACCAGATTCATGTCAACATCGGCAGCCGAGTCTTCCTCATAGCAAAGGTCCAGCACCGGTACACCCTTCACAACGCCCACGCTGGTAGCCGCCACAGAATCTCGAAATGGAGACTTCTTCAAGACCCCGCCAGCCATCATCTTCTTTACAGCGATTCCCAGAGCCACATAAGCCCCCGTGATCGCCGCAGTGCGGGTCCCGCCATCGGCCTGCAAAACATCGCAATCCACAACAACGGTCCGCTCCCCAAGCGCTGCGGTATCGATGACAGCCCGCAGAGACCTGCCAATCAAGCGCTGGATCTCCATCGTCCGCCCGCTCTGCCGGCCTTTAACGACCTCGCGAGGAGTGCGAGTAATCGTAGCCCGGGGTAACATCGAGTATTCGGCCGTAACCCAGCCAGAGCCCTTACCGCGCAAGAAGCCAGGCACGCCGTCTTCGACGGTAGCCGCGCAAAGCACCCGCGTATGGCCAACCGATATCACGACAGACCCTTCGGCGGTGAGCAAAAAATCGGTTTCTAATTTGGTAGGCCGCAGTTGCGCAGCCGTCCGTCCATCGATTCGAATCATTTAACTTTCATTCCTGACAGTGATGCGTAAAACAGCAGCGAGAGCAACCCGATCCCGACGATAATGATGAAGAGACAGGGAAGCGCACCGACAAAGTTCTTCGGTGTAATCTTCTCGGGCTCCGCTTTTTTGAGTCCGCCACGCGGCGGCTTAATTTTTGCCATACAATTTCGATGCTATCCCATGCGCCTCATTATTAGCCTGCTCGCACTCATTCTTTCTTCCTGTATCAGTGAAAATACGCCTCTAGCGGCTCCTCAGGGCCTCGAAGGCGGCTGGAAACTATCCAATTCCGCCCCAACCACAAGCCCGGAGTGGATGCAGCGCCTGGGGCTCAAGCAAGCAATCAAAGCAAACTACACTGGCACGATAGAGGCCACCGCCGACATCTATGAGCTTCGTAGCGACGCAGCGGCTCTTGAATGCATTCAGCTCTGGAAGAACGTCAAGTCGGAAGACAGATTCTATAAACGCAACCTCTTCGTAGTAGTCCGCAGCCCCCACCCCAACCGCGAAATGCTAATGGATTTCAGTCGCGCCATCCAGAAGGCCCTCTAGCGCAAACTCAAAGCATTCTCAATAAGGGCGAACCCCAGCAAGCCACTGCTCTATATCGGGGTAGAACGAATCCGCCGGCGGTGCTTAAAATCAAATCAGCGATTCACCATCATGCCATCACGATGCGAACCAGGTTAGATGTAGAGAATGATGTTCTGGATGCCGCTCTGGCTCTGGCTCTGGCTCACGGGGTGTCGGCCGGAACAGCTCTGTCCGAACTTGCGCGGCGCGGTGGACAACTTTTGTGCAGACGCAGTTGGGCCGAATCAGTTCGGCCTGCGCCCGGCCATTTCAGCGGGTAAGCTAAGATCAAGACATGGTAATGAAACAAGAGTTCTTGTCTGGTGTTCTGGCGATGACATTGCTGATCTCTGGCTGTGGCACAAAAACAGTAGACGTTGCAGAAGCTGAGAAGAATCTGGCCGATGCCGAGAAGCAATTGCAAGTGGCAAAAGCTCAAGCCGGTGCTGACCAGCGGGTTGACGAATTAGAGAAGAAACTGCGCGAGGCCAAAAGTGATCTTGCCGCGTCAAAGAGCGGAGGGGCTGCACGGACTGCCACCCGTACCCCGGCACGACCGAGAGAATTCTTGCTACCTGCCGGAACCCCAATTCGAATCCGCACCACAACATCGATCTCCACAAAAACAAGTTCAACTGGCTCAACTTTCGAAGCTTCCCTAATGGACCCCCTTACCGTCGATGGAGTAGTGCTGGCGCCCGCCGGTGCGGATGCGACAGGCGTTGTACTTTCCAGCGATGATGGCGGCAGGGTGAAAGGCAAAGCCTCAATCAGCGTCGCAATCAAGTCAATCACAACCACCCATGGTCCTCTTTCGATTGAGACTAACAGCCGCACAGCGGTAGCCCAAAGCACCGTCAAAAGGGACGTCATCCGTGGCGGCATTATGACAGGCGCTGGTGCCGCGATCGGAGCGATTACCGGCGGCGGCAAGGGTGCAGCAATTGGCGCGGGCGTTGGTGGTGGCGCGGGTGTAGGAACGGCAATGGCCACTAAAGGCGACCCTGCAATGTTTCCACCGGAGTCGATCCTCGCTTTCACCCTCAGTGCTCCGGCAACTCTTACCGTTCAACGCTAGCAGGCCCCGCGATTCGGCGAAGTCTATGGAAGGCCCTGGCTCTGCAAAAGCCTCCGCTGCCAATTGCGGCATTGTACCGGCGAGTGTCGCTTTCTCAAAAGGGCTTAGCGAGAAGGCCCCGGCCTTCCTCCCGCAAGTGCCACTGTACGCATTGAGAATCTATAGATCACTCCCGCTCACGGCGAATAGAGGACCGGCGTCACCAACTGACTGGCTACGTCTTGCTGGATCTGGCGATTCGGCATCAGGCGACACCTTGCTCCGGCAACCCTACCCTGCGAGTCAGCGCTGCATTTCTTCAAGTAACTTAACGGGTACAATCCGCGCGACACGTTTCATTACCCCCTTGTTCTGTGCGGCCTTCTTGAGGTCGTAGTCTGATTGCAAGCGCATCCAGAATTCCGGTGTACTGCCAAAGAGGCGGGAAACCTTCATGCACATCACCGCAGACAGCGGCTTTCTGCCGGCAAGAATCTCATGCACCATCTGAGGCGACACGCCAAGCGCCTTTGCAGTAGCCGTGACTGACAAGCTCACCTCGGGCACGATGTCTTCCCTGATAATCTCGCCCGGATGTGCGGGCGGCAAGCCATTCCTTCGCTCCATACTTCGACTCCAATCTAGTTGCCTAATAAAAATCGGACTTACATAACTGCGGGTGTGCCATCGTTGCATATCGCGCCTGGGGCATTAATCACAATCTTGCGTAAGTCTCCACTGGTCAGCGTCGGAACCCGATATGGCTGCTTGCCGTCGGGCGAGATGGAACAGCTCAGCGCTTCCTTGACGTTGGGAAATGTCTGCGCCAATGCAGTCGCGGCGCATAGAAACAGGATCGACAAAAGAGCGAGCATGATTCTGGATGAACACTATCAACTCTAAATCCAGAGTGTTAATAGCCAAAAGAGCCAGCCCAAAGAGCCAGTGCACCGGTCTACCCGCTTTGCCACCAAAAGCTGCATCGGCGTTATCTCGCATAACATCGAGAAGCCCTTACAAAGGATGCATCCGCCCGGAAGGCTAAGGCCGGGGACGGCTTGCACTTCAACCAGAACATGGCCATTAGTATTTTCCTGGGTAAGAAGAGCTTGATATTTAGGGCACACGATGAAAGCGAATCTCCATATAATGAGGGCGAAAGAAGGAATTACCATTTCCCCAAAAACATGTTTCCATCCTGCGGTTGCGCTGGCGATCGCATTCATTTTGTCGAGCGGTGTTGTGAGAGCCGATGACGAGAACGAAAACAAAGACACTTGCAAGGGTCTTCCAACCCAGGCCGCGCTGAAGGCTGCCCTGATTACCGCGACCGCGACTGAGACCAGCGGATTGAATAACCATATGTGGGGCACCATTGTGAACCGTAGCGGAGTCGTCTGCGCGGTGGCATTCTCTGGCTCAAATGTAGCTGCGCAATGGCTTGGCAGCAGAGTGATTTCGGCGCAAAAGGCCAACACCGCCAACGCCTTCAGTCTGGACTCCGCATCGAACAGCGCTGCCTCAGGGCAGCCCAATGGCTTGTCTCTCTCGACAGCCAACCTCTACTCGGCGGTGCAGCCCGGCGGCAGCCTGTTCGGGTTACAAGAGAGCAATCCGGTGGATACGGGAGCCGCCTACAAAGGACCCGCTCAACATTTCGGATCATCCCAGGATCCGATGGTCGGCACACGCATCGGCGGCGTCAACGTTTTCGGCGGCGGCCTGGGCCTCTACGCTCCGGGCAAGAATCTCGTCGGTGGTGTCGGAGTCAGCGGAGATACATCCTGCGCCGACCATAACATCGCCTGGCGTGTCAGGAAATTACTGGGCCTCGACCATCTGGCCGGGGTGGGTGGCGTGTCGGGTGATGCAGCGCGTCCAGACAACATCATTTTCGATATCGCAGCCAACCCAAGTGGAGGAACCGGGCTGAGCGCCGGCGGATTCGGCCATCCAACCTGCCTCAACACATCAGGTGCAGCCACCCTGCCATCTGTGCAACCCTAGCCCGATCCCTTCGATACAAAGAGCGAGGGGTTTCAACCCCGCGCTCAGCGGGGCGGCGGATGCACGGCGGATGCACGGCAGAGCAGCGCCCCAAGCCAAGCTTCCGCCATCCGGACATCGAAACACCAGCCTCTGGCCATCTTGATTCGTTATCTGTAGAAGCACCCGGAGCTTAAACTGACGCAAGACGGCGTGGCCGTAGAAGTCCGCAGTTCCGTCTGTGCTGCCATAGCAGTGTTGGCCGATGGCTTGCCTAACCCAACACACCACGCCTTCTGGTTTGCCTTGGTTTCACAATTCCCAGGGACGACGCTGCTTCGCTAGCGCGTGCACCCAGGGAAAGCAAAGTACTTCTCATACTTGCGGATCGGTGCTGAGGAAGCTGGTTGCGAACAAATGTTATGTTTCTGGTGATGCAGCCCAAGGTTGACGATTCTGCCAATGCTTCCCAACCTCGTGCGTAAGCGCAGGGACTCTACGACTCGAATATGTAAAACCCAAAGACCCTATAAGAGACAAATAGCTTCAAAACTCTGAATGTTAACAAATCCACTAGCACCCACCAGAAGACTCTCTTGGACGCACCTCTGCTAGGCCAATCGAATCCACTTCACTCTTGAAAAACGATCCTCTACTCTTGTCTCCAGCGAATGCAACACACTCAAAAGCGCCGAACCCTTTCAGCACAATTTGCGCCGCGCTCTCTATTTGCCCCATTGAATATCGATGGTGGGCTGGCCCAGGACACGAAACTCGGTCACCGCGTGAAAAACAGCGACTTCAGTGCCGCCAGATACCGGCAGATCGGCAATCAAAACACTAGGCTCGGGCTCGTCGGTTTCATTCTTGAGTGACTCGCGCAGCCCCTGGATGGCCTTATACAGATCGGCCACCTTGTCGGGCTGACTCAACGCCTTTCGCAGTGCCTCAGGTGTCCTCGCTCCAACTTTGACAATGAACTCGATAAGGGGTTGGATCTTCCTTAATTTGCCAACCGATTTGGCACCCTTAATCACAGCACCGGCATTGCCGCCCAACGCGAGATTGAAATCCACTCCGCCCGCCAACAGTGAATTGAGTTGGGATGGATGGCGCAAGGAGCTGATATAGATAAGGCAAAGGCCTCCACTGGCACCAACGCCCAGTCCCATTCGGGTAGTCTGCGCGTTGAGGGAAACAGTTCGGATTTGCGATTCCTGATTGACCAGATCCTGGATGGAGATGATCATTCCGCCCATCTGCTCAATGCCCATCACGATTACGGTCGAGCCAAATTTGAACCCGAGCCCAAGCCAGGAGTTTAACTGGAGCTTCGGTTCAGGACTTGGCTGTACCCCCGGCACTTCAGGAATTAGCTTAACGTTTGGAGGAGGCAGGTACACATAACCAGGATCGGCATTGGAGGAGAACATGTAGTTCTTCTTGTCAGGCGTCGCCTTGCAGCAGCCCACCTTATTGCGCAGGTACCAGTTGATCTCGGTGGGAATTCTGGTCTGAAAGTTGTAATGACATAACCCCAAAGCGTCTATCCCGGACGCTTTCACTTCAGGGCGTGCCGCAAGCTTCCACCAATCATCTGCATCGGTCACTTTATAGGGAATGCCACCTGGCGGCTTATAGGACAGATCCATCTTTACCGGAGTTTTCTCACACCCCGCGACTAGCAGTGAAGGTTTTCCCATCGTACCCCATAGCGTATCAATTGGCGTGAGTTTTCTGCAGGAAAAATTAGGCTAAAGCAGCGACTACCCTCCCCTCTCGTGGCTCTTCAGAACTCTAATCATTTGTTACCCACGTCCCTGGGCCAAAGTGTCACCCATATCGTCGGACCCTACCCTCGATGACTCGCTGGATCATCTCCTCGTCCCATTGCTGCGGACTATTGTGTGGTGCGCAACTCCGAGCCTCAAGGCCTGCTGTTCCTTCCTCGGATTGACGCGCGATCCACTTGT
>JBKJUN010000640.1:0-3030 GCA_046590555.1 Bryobacter sp.
TCACGGCTTTCTGGTTGGTGCCGATTATGTCGACGTGAATATTGTCCTGCCGATGATCTGGGGCCTGGTGGGGGCTTGTGTGATCGGGGCCGCGTTGGTGATGGCTCGCAAGATCGGGTTGGCCGTGGGGTTGGTTGTGCTGGTGTATGTGACGAGCGGCATTGTGCCGCGGGTGGTGAATGCATTGAGTGTCCGGCCGAACGAGATCTCTTTACAGAAGCCGTATATCGAGCGGCACATTGAGGGGACTCGCACGGCGTTTGGCTTGTCGAGCCAATTGAAGGAGCGAGACTTCCCCGCAAAGATCAGTGGCACCTTTGAGCCAGCCAAACATCAGGAATTGCTCGATAATGTGAGGCTCTGGGACTGGAAAGCCTTCCACGATACGATCACGCAGATCCAGGCCTTGCGGCCTTATTATGTCTTTGCTGATACCGATGTGGACCGTTATCGCGGTGCTGATGGGAAGTTGCGGCAGGTGCTGTTAAGCCCACGTGAACTAGATGTGCGTCAGTTACCTGACGCCAAGAGCCGCTGGATTAATCCACATTTCATCTACACACATGGCTACGGCATGGTGATGGCCGAAGCAAATCGTATCACCCCGGACGGCTTGCCCGAGTTGATGATAAAGGATGCGCCGCTGGTGGCGAAGCCGAATGCTCCAAAGGTGACTCGGCCTGAGCTCTATTACGGTGAGGCGGTGCATGAGCCGGTCTTTGTGCGTACGGCCCAGCCAGAGTTTAACTTCCCTTCAGGCAACGAGAATGTGCACAGCAAGTACGCAGGACAGGGCGGTATTCCGATTGACGGAATGCTGATGCGCTTTGCTGCAGCAGTGGCCGAAGGCGACTGGAATATCATGCTCACCTCGTACCTGACGCCAGAGTCCCGCATGCTGATCCATCGCAAGGTTTCCGCTCGCGTCGACAAGCTGGCAGAGTTTGTAGTCTGGGATGAGGATCCCTACATGGTAGTGGCAAAGGACGGCAAGCTCGTCTGGATGATCGATGGCTACACGGTGCATTCGATGCATCCTTATTCCCGGTCTGTAGCCACTTCGTTTGGCCGCGTAAACTATATGCGCAATAGCGTGAAGGCGACTGTCGACGCCTATGATGGCGCAACCACGCTCTATGCGTGGGATGAGTCAGACCCTGTGCTTGCGTCTTACCGCAGGATCTTTCCAAAGCTGTTTCGGGACAAAGCCGAGATGCCGGCTGACATCCGAGAGCACGCTCGTTACCCGGAGACGCTCTTCCGTGTGCAGGCTGAGATGTATCGTACTTACCACATGAAAAATCCAGAGTCGTTCTACAATCGCGAGGACCCCTGGGATCTGGCGAAGACTTCTGATGGCATGGACGGGCAGACGGATTCAGTCAAGCCAACCTATTTGATGGCGACCCTGCCGGGCGAGACCAAGCCGGAATTCCTGCTGTTGACTACTTTTACGCCTCGCAACAAACAGAATCTGATTGGCCTGATGGCGGCTCGGTGTGACGGCACACGATTGGGCGAACTTGAGGTCTTGCGGCTGTCGAAGCAGGAGTTGATTTACGGGCCGATGCAGATCGCAGCGAGGATCAATCAGGATCAGACCATCTCTAAGGACCTGACGCTTTGGAATCAGCAGGGCAGCAAAGTCATTAAGGGACAGATGCTGGTTTTGCCGATGGGCGAGCAGTTCCTATACGTCGAACCGATCTACATTCAGGCCAGCAATGCGCCGATGCCGGAATTGAAGAAAGTGGCTGTTGGTCTAGGCAACCTGATTGGGTATGGGAATACCTACGCTGAAGCGCTGTCGCAACTAGGTGGTGGGATCGTTGAGGCTGCCGTGAGTGCCGCAACTACGCCCGCTGCCACTGTTGCCGGTGCGGTTCCTGTGTCGGCCAGGACTGTCGGCGATCCTCGTGTGGATAAGGTTCGCTTGCGCCTCAAGCACTACAAAGAGTTGATGGGGCAGGGCAAGTTTGTCGATGCGGCGAAGGAGCTGGAAGCGATCGAAGCCGAGATTAGGCAATAGCGCGGCGCTTGGTGTCTAATTCTGCAGCCTTGTGCTTGCGGCTGCCGCGCGTCTCGGCCATGTTCTCGGTTGCGGTGTTGAGCGCTGTCGTGAGCGGCTGCCGCAGCGACTCTGAGGCGCCCCAGGAGAAGACTACCGAGAATGTACCAAGCGACTGGAGTTGATAGTCCCAGAGTTTTTCTGAGATTTCGCTCAGGCGCTGCTGAGCCGGTGCTCCGGTGAGCTTGGGAAAGAGCAGAACGAATTCGTCGTCGCTGCTTCTTGAGCAGAAACCATTCTCGCCGGCAACTTCGCCCATCAAGGCGTCTACGGTGTTCAGTAGTTCTTCAGCAGCAGCCCGGCCATGAATCTCGTCGAGCTTCATGTACTCATTGATGCCCACTGCAAGCACCAGACCGGTGAAAGGAGTTGTTGCGTTGATGAGCTGGTTAAGTGTCGATGGTGGATGCGTTCCGGTTGGTACCTGAAAGCAGTCTTCAAAAGATTCCAGTTGCTGGGCCAGGATTTCGAGCGACTCCGTCTGGCCTGCTTCGGGATGGCCGACAGGCTCTTCAAACTCGGTGACCAAGTCTTCTAGAAACTTATCAAAGTCGGGCTCTTGATTCTCTTCTTTGGCGGGCTCTGCCGGCTCAGTGGACTTCAGGCGAATGCGGATGACATTCGATGCCAGGGAATCTTCAGAAGCTTCGACGGCAGTCGGTTCTGGCTCCGCCACGGCGATACTACCTGATTCGGATACGACTGAAACTTCATCGGTCTTTTGTGATGTTTCGGGCTCGACTACGGGCTCAAGTGCGATCTCGGGCAATGCTTGCTCAACGGCAATCGCATTTACCGCGATCGACTTGCGAGTCATCTCGCGAAAGGTTTTTGACTGCTCGGCCAGGGCGCGTAGCAGCTTGGTGTTGTCCTCCTCGACGCGCTGAACGACGGTATCGTGGCGAGCCATCAGATCGATGTGGCGCTCGCGCAGCTTTTCGTTCATCCCCTTGAGATAGTCC
>JBKJUN010000899.1:0-1535 GCA_046590555.1 Bryobacter sp.
CCTGAACAATGACATCAGTGAAATCCAACGCGTGGTAGCTGACGCTTTGTTGAGCGTCCTCGGCAATGTGGGCTTCCTTGTGGGGAGTGTGGTGATTCTGGTTGGCATGGACCTGAAGCTCTTTGCCGTTGGAGTTGCCGTATTGCCTGTTGCAATGTGGGTGGCTTGGTGGTTTCGAAGTCTGCTGGTGGAGCGGGTGCGTGAGATGCGGGAAAAGTCGGCCGATATTGGCAGCTTTCTACTGAACACGCTGCTCGGGCATCGTGTAGTGACAGCCTTCGATGCGGTGGGGCGCGAGGGTGCCTTGTTTTCGTCTCGAAACGATGGTTATGTGAAGGCGTTGCTCAAGATGCAGTTGATCTCCTACAGCGGGTCTGGCTTGCCTGGCATGTTGCTCGCGCTCTCGACAGCCGCAGTGTTCTGGGTGGGTGGCAATCAGGTAATCGCTGGCACGATGACGGTGGGAACGCTGATCGCCTTTCTTGCTTATCACATGCGTTTGATGACGCCGGTGCAGGCGCTGATGGGGCTCTATACGAATCTGGTGACGGCGCAGGTTTCCCTTGAGCGTGTGGAGAAGTTGTTCTCGACTGCGCCTGAAGTGACCGAGATGCCGGGGGCGCGTGCGCTTGGGCACGTCGCGGGAGCTGTTGAGTTGAAGGGTGTAAGCTTTCGCTACGCGCCAGAGAAGGCGGTGCTCGACCGAGTGGACTGGAAGATCGGGGCAGGTCAGATTGGCCTCGTGTTGGGGCCGAGTGGGCGTGGCAAGAGCACTCTGGCAGATCTGTTGTTGCGCTTTTATGATCCGGCGGAGGGCGTGGTTTTGCTTGATGGCAGCGACTTGCGCGAACTGAAGCTGGAAGACTTGCGCCGCGAGATTTGTGTCGTCGAACAGACACCGTGGTTGTTCCCGGTGAGTGTTGCTGAGAACCTGCGCTATGGCGACGAGAAGGCGACCGATGCCGAACTGCATGCGGCACTGGCGAGTGTCGGCCTGACCGAGACTTTTCCAGATCTGAATGCCATGGTGGGTGAGCGTGGATTGGCCATCAGCGCGGGGCAACGGCAGAGGCTCGCAATTGCGCGGGCATTGCTGCGCACGCCCAAAGTGTTGGTGCTCGATGAGCCTACAGCGGCCCTCGACGAGGCTAGCGAACGACTGGTGACAGATGGCCTGCGAAGGCATCTTCCCGGTACAACGCTCATCGTGATTACACATCGCACGAAGCTGCGCGAGATTGCCGATACGATTCTGGACTTGGGGTGAAGACGATGCCGAAAGTTGCCATACTCGATAGCGGCGTTCATGTTGGGCATCCGCATGTCGGTGAAATTGTTGCTGGATTCAATGCGACTGGAATGGGGGCTGAGAGCGATTGGCTTGACAGAATCGGACACGGGACGGCGGTGGCTGGAGCAATTCGAAGTCTTGCACCCGATGCGCAACTGATGGCTGTGAAAATTTTTGAAGGTGGCTTGCGAACGAATATCGACATTATCCTGAAGGGTGTTGAATGGGCGATAGATCAGGGTGC
>JBKJUN010000932.1:0-2723 GCA_046590555.1 Bryobacter sp.
CCTTGCCGAAGGCGAGCTCAGCATTGGTCTCAAACAATTGGCTGGCGGGGTCGACAAGCTTGAAGACTTCCTCATCGAGCGCGTCAAGTATTATTGCGGCGACATCCGCGGCTACGCCGCCGACGAAGTCCTGGCCGTCCTGGCAGCAAGCTCCGACAACCTGCAGGACGTACTCGCAAGACTCGAAGCTGTAAAAACCGTCAGAGCCAGCGAAGACTTTGAGCCCCTGGCCGCAAGCTTCAAGCGGATGAAGAACATCCTCGATCAGGCAAAGTTTGCGCCCACTGGCAAGGTAAACGAGACGTTGTTTGAAGACGCTTCAGAAGCCGCACTTTGGACGGCGTTTGGCACGGTGGTGGCGCGCGTAAAAGGCACCATCTACGCAGAGGTTCTGGCCGGAATGGCGACCTTGCGACCGGCTCTCGATTTGTTTTTTGAAAAAGTGCTGGTTAACGCGCCGGATTTGGCCGTGCGCGAGAATCGGCTAACATTGTTATTTGGCCTCAAAAACGAGTTTTCGGGTATTGCCGAATTCTCAGAGATAGTTCCCAAGACACAGGAGACACACACTTCATGAAGAAGTACGTCTATTCGTTCGGCGGCGGCACAGCCGACGGCGACAAGAGTATGAAAGACCTTCTCGGCGGCAAAGGTGCAAACCTCGCTGAGATGTGCCGTAACGGCTTGCCCGTTCCGGGTGGATTTACGATCGCGACGGAAGTTTGTAACATCTTCTTCCAGAACGGCAACAAGGTTCCGAAAGACATCCAACTGGAGCAGCACGATGCGCTGTCCAAGCTGGAAGCTCTGATGGGCAAGAAGCTGGGCGACGCGAATGATCCACTTCTGTTGAGCGTGCGCTCGGGTGCGAAATTCTCGATGCCCGGCATGATGAACACGATCCTGAACCTGGGTCTGAACGATGTAACGACAGAAGGTCTCGCGAAAAAGAGCGGCAACGCCCGTTTCGCCTATGACTGCTATCGCCGCTTTATTCAGATGTTCGGTCAAGTGGCCCTCGGCATGGACATGGAGCACTTCGATCACATCTTCGACGAGAAGAAGAAGAAGCGCAAGATCAAGGTAGATTCCGATCTGTCGGCAGAAGATCTGAAGTCGATCATCGAAGACTACAAGAAGCTGGTCAAGAAGGAAACCAAAGCAGAGTTTCCCCAGGATGCAGTAGCGCAGTTGAATCTGTCGCGTGATGCCGTCTTCAATAGCTGGCATAACGACAAGGCTGTCTACTATCGCAAGATGGAGCGCATCCCCGACGACATCGGCACCGCCTGCACCGTGCAAGCCATGGTATTCGGCAACATGGGCGACGATTGCGGCACCGGCGTCGGCTTCACCCGTGACCCCGGTAGCGGCGAAAAGGTCTTCTACGGCGAATTCCTCATCAACGCGCAAGGCGAAGACGTTGTGGCTGGTATCCGTACCCCGCAGCCGATTGCCGACCTCCACAAGGTCATGCCCAAGGCGTTCAAGGAACTCAAAGAGATCACCACCAATCTCGAAAAAGCCTACAAGGACATGCAGGATTTCGAATTCACCATCGAGTCCGGTAAGCTCTACATGCTTCAGACCCGCAACGGTAAGCGTACCGGGCCTGCCGCAGTTCGTATAGCCGTCGAGATGGTCAAGGAAGGCCTGATTCCGAAAGAAGAAGCGATCATGCGCGTGGCCCCCAGCCAGCTCGATCAGCTCCTCCACCCGGTATTCGACACCGCCAGCCTGAAGTCACTCGTCAAGCTCAGCAAGGGCATTGCAGCCAGCCCCGGCGCCGCCGTCGGCATGGCAGCATTCAGCGCTCAGGGCGCGGTTGAAATGGCCAAGAAAGGCCCGACGATCCTGGTTCGCAAAGAAACCACTCCTGACGACATCGCAGGCATGGACGCAGCCAAGGGCATTCTCACCGCCGTCGGTGGCAAGAGCTCTCACGCCGCCGTCGTAGCCCGCGGTATGGGCCGCCCCTGCATCGTTGGCGCCGGGTCGATCTCGATCGACGAGAAGGGCAAGAAGTTCACCGTCAAGGTGGGCGACAAAACCATCACCGTCAAAGAAGGCGACTTCATCTCGATCGACGGCACGACTGCTGAAGTGTACCTCGGCCAGTCCAAGACTGTCGAGCCCAACACCAAAAGCGGCGTCCTCGCCGAGTTCATGAAGTGGTCTGACGAATTCCGTGGCAACTTTGGTGTCCGCGCCAACGCCGACATCCCCAAGGATGCCAAGGCAGCTCGCAGCTTCGGCGCAGAAGGCATTGGCCTTTGCCGCACAGAGCACATGTTCTTCGCTGAAGACCGTCTGCCCTTCATGCAGGCAATGATCATGGCTCGCGACGAAAAGAGCCGCCGCGCCGCTCTGCTCAAGCTGCTTCCCATGCAGCGCAAGGATTTCGCCGGCCTTTTTGAAGCAATGGAAGGCTTCCCCGTCGTCATCCGCACCCTCGATCCTCCTCTCCATGAATTCCTCCCCAAGCGCGAAGATCTGATGGTAGCCATCGCCAAGCTGCCTCATGCCGGCTCCAAGGAAAAGAAGGAAATGGCTGAGAAGTTCAGTTGCAAGGTCGGCGAACTGAAGAAGCACTTGGCAAATGTTCTGCACCGGGTCGAAGAGCTGCACGAGATGAACCCGATGCTCGGTCACCGTGGTTGCCGTCTTGGCATCACCTACCCCGAGATCACCGAAATGCAAGCCCGCGCCATCTTCGAAGCAGC
>JBKJUN010000956.1:0-6013 GCA_046590555.1 Bryobacter sp.
CCCTGGGCGAGGGCGGCATGGGCGAGGTCTACAAGGCCCGCGATACGCGCCTGAACCGTTTCGTTGCGATCAAGGTTTCGAAGATCGCGTTCGACCAGCGCTTTGAGAACGAGGCCCGCGCTGTGGCCTCCCTCAATCACCAAAACATCTGCACTCTATTCGATGTAGGGCCAAATTATCTGGTGATGGAGTTCGTCGAAGGCTAGGAACTGCACGGGCCGCTGCCTGTCGCCAAGGCAATCGATCTGGCTTGTAGAATCCTCGACGGCTTGGACGCCGCCCACCGCAAGGGGATCACCCATCGCGACCTCAAACCCGCTAATGTCATGGTCACAAAGTCGGACCTGAAGGTGATGGACTTCGGCCTCGCGAAGATCGCGCCAGCAGCCACCAAGGACGGCGACATAACTCGGACCGCGCTCACCGGAGACAACAGTATCGTCGGCACTCTGTACTACATGGCACCGGAACAATTGCAGGGTAAGGCCGACGTTGATACCCGCGCCGACATCTTTGCTTTTGGCTGTGTGCTCTACGAAATGCTCACCGGCAAGCGGGCGTTTGATGGCACCAACCCCGCCAGCGTCATCGCCGGAATTCTGGAACGACCCGCTCCGTCGATTGCAGCGGTGGCACCCGCCGCGTTGGATCGAGTGCTGAGGAAGTGTCTCGAAAAGGATCGCGACGATCGCTGGCAGTCGGTGCGGGATGTAAAGACGAATCTCCTGTGGGCGATTGAGGAAAGCGCTGCGCTAACGCCGAAGCGTGGCCGGGAGTGGGTCGGGTACGGGGCGGCGGCGGTTTTGGCTCTCGCGCTGGCTGGGTCCCTGTGGTACATCGCGACGCGTCCCGGACCGCCACCTGAGGCTCGCGTTGACATCGTGACGCCGCCCACCACCTCGCCGGGAGATTTCGCGCTCTCGCCGGATGGCCAACAGATCGCCTACGTCGCCGCCAACGGGACTACTTCGCAGCTCTGGGTGCGGTCGCTAGCTTCGGCCTCGGGGCAGCCGATCGCTGGAACCGAAGACGCACGGCTTCTGTTCTGGTCGCCAGACAGCCGCTCGCTGGGCTTCTTCGCTTCGGGCAAGCTGAAGCGCGTCGACCTGGGCGCTTCCGCCCCGCAAACACTCGCCGACGCTCCGTTTAGTCGCGGCGCGACTTGGAACGCGGAAGGAACGATTCTGTTCTCCCCCGATTTCAACGATGGCCTATTCCGTATACCCGCTACCGGGGGCCAGCCCACTCCCGTTACCCATTTGAGCGCGGGACAGATTTCGCATCACTATCCGCGCTTCCTCCCGGACGGCAAGCACTTCTTATTTTTTGTACAGGGCGGTGAGCGCCGCATTTACCTGGGAAACCTGGAGAGCGGAGCCGCAGAGCCTAGGCTGCTCACCGTAGCCGATTCGGCGGGGGAATACTTGATTTCCGGCGGTTTTGGCGGCAGTGTTTCCGGTTGGCTCACTTTCTTAAAGCGGAATACGTTAATCGCCAGACGCTTCGATGCCGCCCGGAGCCAACTCTCGGGCGACCCGGTCACGCTGGCACAGTCGGTGGGCACTGATGCGTTTGGCGCTGGCGCATTCTCGGTCTCTCGTTCCGGTTTGGTTGCGTGGCGAACGGGAACCGGAGGCAGTCGCCAATTGGTCTGGCTCAATCGCGCGGGTGAGCGCACCGGAACGCTGGGAGAGGCCGAATCGTCCGTTCAGTCTAATCCGGAACTTTCGCCCGAGGGCCAGCGCGTAGCGGTGGCTCGCGGACCGTTTGGCGCGCGGGACATCTGGCTCGCCGACAGTACCCGCTCCACCCGCTTCACCTTCGATCTCGCCGATGACACTTCCGCAGTCTGGTCGCCGGATGGCAGCCGCGTGGTCTTTGCGTCCAACAGAAAAGGGTCGTTCGATCTGTACGTAAAAGCAGCGGATGCTTCCGGGCCGGAACAGGTGCTACTGGCCTCGGCGGATTCGAAAATCCCCAACAGTTGGTCGCCCGACGGCCGCTTTCTTTTGTACCGGAGCAGTCTCAACGGAAACGACCTGATGGTGCTTCCGGTCTTACCGGAGCGCAACGGGAAGCCCTATCCGTTTCTGAGCACGCCCTTCAAAGAGCTGAACGGAATGTTTTCGCCGGACGGGAAGTGGGTGGCGTACGAATCGAACGAATCGGGGCGGGACGAGGTCTATTTGCGGCCCTTTCCGGGGCCGGGCGGGGTGCGGCTAATTTCAGCGGGAGGAGGCTCTATGCCGCGCTGGCGTGCCGATGGCAAAGAGTTGTACTACGTCGCTGAGGGCAATCAAATAATGGCGGCGGTGATGAGCCCACAGGGCGCGCCGATCACTCAAGGTCAGCCGATAGCGCTGTTTACCGCAAACGTCCTCCGCAGCACCAGCCGCCCGGCCTACGACGTAGCGCGCGACGGCCGATTTCTCGTGAACATGGAACTCAACGCCGCCGCCACTCCGCCGATTACCCTGCTGATGAACTGGCAAGCGCCGAAGTAGGCAGCGACTCGTTGACCACGGTTGATAAACGACCACGGGGCAGGACGAATGCCCGATAACTCCCGTATGGTCGGCAGTCATCCGCACCTAGCTCGACAGTTGTTTCCGTAGATGCTCGACAACGGCGCAGTGCTCCTGCTGAGGACTGAACAGGATGATCTCCGCATTCTGGGCAACGGCGATCGTATGGCCGGGGGGCCAGTAGAAAAGATCACCGCCGTGGATGGCTTCTTTCGATCCGTCCGCGTAGGTCACTGTGATCTCGCCCTCAATCACATAGCCCCAGTGTGGGGACTGACACAGATCACCTTCCAGACCTTTTAGCAGCGGCGCGATGTCCACTCCAGCGGCCATCGAAAAATACTCTCCAGCCATCTTGCCGTAACCCGTCGCATCTCCAAACTCGGTCGCTTGGCGAGCGACTGCACCGGGAATGTCAATAATTGCGGGAATGTCAGTCTTTGCAATACGCATGGGTTTCTCCGTGAAGTTGGGATCGAAGCTTAACCTTATTGATTAGTACATTAAGGAAGCATTTCATTGTATCGGAATGTGTTGCGGGCAACCCGAAGATTATTCACTTGGCCGCATTACGCCCTGGCCGTAGAAGTGAGATTGGTGGGTTCCAGCTGAATAGTCGGCTCTTTGAACATTATCCACTTCACGGGCCTGCCTCTCCGCGCTTCAGGTGTTGCCGTTAGGCTATTCCGGGAACGGGTAAGTCGCTAAGGGTGGGATGTGCTGAGAAAGCGCAGTCAGTCCGCGCGGCTTGGCGTGGACCGGATGCATCGATTAGCCCGTCCCATAAGGCCCTCGATGTGCTATGGTGAAACCTCATTGGTTTCCAGCGTGACGATTGTCGCGTTGGATTAAAAGGGAATCCGGTGGAAGTCCGGAACTGCCCCGCAGCGGTAATTGGGAACGACCGCCGTCATACAAGCACTGACGTGAAAACGTTGGGAAGCGACGGCTAGTAGGAATTCAAAAAGCCCTAAAGTCCGAATACCTGCCACTGACCATGCCTGAAACGGGTTTGGAAATCGTCATACGCCTTCGTGGGGGGGGGCTTTCTTGACCATGTTACCGCGCTATTTTTGGGCTTTCGCACTACTTTCTGCTGCGCTTCCCGCAGCTACACTCTCTGGCGATGTGACCGATCCAGCACAGCTACCTGCGCCTCGAGCACGCATTACACTTTTGCAGCCAGACACCGGTCGTCGCTGGTCTACTGTGACCGGAGCAGATGGTCGCTATCGCTTCGATAAATTGCCTACAGGCCGCTATTTTCTCTCTGCTGAGCTTGATGGATTCATTACGCCACCTCATGAGATTTCGCTTACTTCCACTATGGAAGAACGAGCTGAGAAGATAAACCTCAAATTCGATCAGGTACGTACGGAACTGTTGGTAACGGCAACCGCAGTGCCACTCTCGGCGGATTCCATATCGCGCGCCGTGGACGTGGTTCGCCAGTCCGACTGGCAGGCACGCGGCGTTTCTACCTTATCCGAAGCCGTCCGGCAAATACCCGGCTTACGGGTACAAAGCCTTGGCGGCCCAGGTGGCTTCACCCGATTGTTGATACGTGGTCTACGTGCGCAAGACACTGCCGTAACCATTGACGGACTGCGGTTTCGCGATGCTGCGACGACGCAAGGCGATGCGACACCCTTTGTTGAGAATCTGATGCTCGCCGGTAGCCAACGTGTTGAGGTGCTGCGCGGGTCTGGATCGGCACTTTATGGAACGAATGCCGTGGGCGGAGTGATCAACATCGTTACCGAAGACGCCTCAGACCGCTGGCGCGGCAGTCTGACTGGCGAAGGCGGCGGTCTCGGTTTCGGACGAGGGCTGCTGCAATTTGGCGGGCCGCTCTCCCGCAAGCTCTTTTTCACCACAGGGCTGCAACACACCAATGTGTCGAGCGGTAACGACGGCCAGGACCCTTTCCGCAATACATCTCTGCAATCCAGCCTTGTGTGGAGGCCGAGTACTGCGATTTCCCTGACCGCTCGCCTCTATGGAGCCGATGCCTTCGCGGGAATTAACGACACACCCTTCGCTGGCCCTGCAAGCACCTTGCCCGCAACCGGCGTGATTCGGGCGATACCCATCACACTCGATCAACAGAAAGACGTGCAAGCCGGTAAGCCGCTGGTCTACACAAACGGGGCTAACTTCGTGCCGAATCTCAACGATCCCGATTCTCGCCGAGCCTCGCGCTTTGGGGCCACTGCGATTGTGTTCAGCCATCAACTGGCG
Source organism: Bryobacter sp. (assembly GCA_046590555.1). GTDB lineage: Bacteria > Acidobacteriota > Terriglobia > Bryobacterales > Bryobacteraceae > Bryobacter. The sequence goes on from JBKJUN010000956.1 coordinate 4,767, forward strand.
CCGCGCCTTAGCTATCGCGTGAACTACCAAAACGTTGTGACGCAACGCACCTTTGCCGATGGGCCTGCGGGCGTGCGCTTCGAGCCGGCATTCCGTACAGAGGACAAGATTCGCGGCCAGGTGGACACGTTGCAGGCACGAGCCGATTTCGCGGCAACTCCGCGTTGGACGCTCGGCGGTGGCTACGAGTTCGAACGCGAGGACTATCAGAGCCGCAGTAGCAACGCCGCCCCTCAGCCGCTTCGATCCGTGGCGCTTGCCGGCCAACGCAGCAATGCAGTTTTTGGTTATGCCGAAGGCCGTATGTGGCGCGACCGTCTGCATATCTCGCTCACCGGCCGCCTACAACGCTTTAATCTGCGTCAACCTGAATTCCAAGGTGGAACCTCGACTTTCCTGGGCCAGACATTTCTGTCGCCGCCTACGGCCCGTACCGTTGACGCAGGTTTGTCATGGTTCATTGCTCGATCGGGAACCAAACTTCGTGCCCATGCGGGCAACGGCTACCGCTCGCCTTCGCTCTTTGAACGCTTCGGATCAAGTTTTACAAACGGTGCCTTTTCCGCCAATGGTGATCCGCGGCTTCGACCGGACCGCACGTTGAGTCTGGATGCGGGCATCGATCAGTATCTGTGGCGCAACCGGATGCGGGCCACCGCGACGGCCTTCTACACCGATCTCCGCGAAGTAATTGCCTTCGACTCCAGCGGCTTTCTCACTGCGGCGACAGACCCGTACAGGCGGTCGAGCGGCTACATCAACACGAGCGGCGGCATTGCACGGGGTGTGGAAACACAAGTGGAACTCACGCTGCCGCGCCGTATTCGCTCGGTCACCTCTTACACCTATACCAACGCATCGCTACGCCGGTCTACTGTGCGCGATAACGATTTCTTTCGGTCACCGATCGTGGTGCCCCATCAATTCAGCAGCGTGCTTTCAGTCCCTGTGACGCGGCGATTGGACCTAACCGCGTCGGCGTGGATCGTCAGTGCCCATGCCACCATCATTTCCCGCCGTGCGTTTCTCTTCGATGGCGGGCGGCGCCTGGACTTGGCCGCTTCCTACCTCATGCCTTGGGAGAAATTGCCGGTTAGGTTTCAAATGAGGGCTTCCAATATTTTCAATTCGCAGTACCTCGAAAACGGCTTCCGGGCATCCGGCTTTTGGGCGACGGCGGGCTTTACCATTTCATTCTGAGGAGATCTAAACGATGTCGATTGCAACTAAACGGGGCGATGGCGGTG
>JBKJUN010000056.1:0-5936 GCA_046590555.1 Bryobacter sp.
CAACCGCACCTGAAACGTATTCACCGCCCCAGACCCAAAGTCCACATACTCAGGCACTCCCACCCAACTAACCACCAGCCGGTCCGCCCGCGACAGCACCCGCACCGCCCCAGCCCGCGACGGATCCAGATCATCGAACAAAGCCGCCACCCTCGGCAACCCACTCAATAGCCGTCCCAAACTCCGTTCCCGCGTCCCCGCATCACCCTCGACAAAACTCAAGTTCCCATCGCTGTTTACATTTACAGAACGATAAGTTTGACCAAAGAAAGAAAACCCAAACGACAGAGCCACACTGCGAGTGTCATCATCTCCCAACCCATCAAGAACAGCCCCCGCCGTCTGCTCACTCAAACTATAGTCGGATGCAACAACCTCCAACCGGTACCCACCCGCAACCGGTACAAACCGCAAAGTCTTCTGATTTAGATTGAACAGATTCCGGCGGCTCACGATCCCCGAATCCTCTTCAATCACTGCGATATTCCCGATATCCCGCGACGCCCCCTTCACCTCTGTAACAGCCGCCAGCCCTGACAACTTCCGAAACACCTGCTCCAGTTCCCGCCGTTCCAGATTCATCTTCGACCGCAGCAATTCTTCCTTCACCCGCTCCGGATAAGTCCCGCAACTCTCCCGCGCTCCTTTGCCAAAACAAAAGAATGGAACAATCATCACCCCGATCAACGTAATTCTAGATACATTCATTTCATATGGCCTTTTGTACAAATTGCGGAGCTACGCTCGACGACGCGGCAAGATTCTGCCCTAAATGTGGGACGGCACTAGCGGGAGATGCTAGTACAACTTTTAGCACACCCGGCGCTACGGCCCAGGAACCCCTGAACTACGAAATCCAGGGTGAGAACCTGCAGATCATCCGCTGCAAGCTCAAGCCTGGCCAGGAACTCTACGCCGAGGCCGGCAAGATGGTCTACAAGACCTCCAACGTCAGTTGGGAAACCAAGATGCAAGGCGACAGCATCGGCTCCAAAATCTGGGGTGCCGTCAAGCGCAAGCTGATGGGCGAGAGCCTCTTCATGACCTACTTCCGCTCCAGCGGCAACGGCGAAGTCGGCTTTGCCGGCAGCTACCCCGGCCACGTCCAGGCCTTTGATCTCAAGCCCGGCCAATCGATCATTGTCCAACGCGACAGCTTCGTCTGCGCCCAAACCACGGTCCAACTCAACATCGCTTTGGTAAAGAAATTCGGCTCCGGCTTCTTCGGCGGTGAAGGCTTCATTCTCGAAAAGCTCACCGGCCCGGGTCTCGCCTTCATCCACGGCGGCGGCGACTTTGTCGAGTTCCAACTCGGCCCCGGCGAAGTCCTGCAAGTCGACACCGGCTGCATCGTCGCCTTCGACGAATCCGTCAACTACGACATCCAGATGGCAGGAGGAATCAAGACCGCCATCTTCGGCGGTGAGGGCCTCTTCCTCGCCACGCTCACCGGCCCCGGCCGAGCCATTATCCAGTCCATGACTCTAGAAAAAATGCGCCGCGAACTTAGCGCCGGCCGCCCCGCTTCAGGTGGCGATCAAACCAATCCCCTCGGCGCAATCGGCTCCATTTTCAGCGACGACTAGCTCAGTATTAGTTACAGCTTGGTCAATTATCCCCAGCAGTTTAGCCCCGTAGAGTACTGGTGGCCAATCCGTAGCTCGGCTCCTCCATCCATCTCCACAATTCCATCGCCGCATGATCGCCGATTCATGCACGCGAATAAACTCTACAGGATCAAGTTTATTCTCCACCTCTTCCAGCGTCTGGTGTGTCGAAGGAAACATGGCTCATTCCTGAAAGCGATCATCCACAGGCACCCGGTATCCCGCCACCAGCCGGTTGGTTTCATTCGCCATCCCCACAACAGCCATCATCTCGCCAAACATCACTTCGGTCATCCCCTTCGCCCTGGCCCCAGCCGTATGCGAGGCAATGCAATACTCGCAACCATTCGTCACACTAACAGCGATGTACAACAACTCCTTCATCAGCGGGTCCAACTCGCCTGCCCCCATCACCTGTTGGATACTCTCCCAGGTCCGCTTCAGCGTCACCGGATCATGTGCCAGCGCTTTCCAAAAATTATTGATGTAATCGGATTTCCGCTTGGCCATGATGTCGTCATAGACTGCCCGCACTTCGGGGCTTGCATCCGCGTATTCAATCAATTTCATTTCCCCTCCAACAACTGAACAATATCCTGATGCCCCTGTTTTCTTGCATGCTCTACGGCAGTCAAGCCACCAATGTCTTGAAGACTCTTGTCGGCACCTTTAGAAACCAGATACCGTACCACTTCAATCTGCCCATTCTTGGCCGCAAGCATCAGCGCAGTGCTATCACGATCGTCAATCGCATCGATTTGTGCCCCGAGCGACAGCATGAGCTTTACCATTTCTGGCCGACGGCGAAGCACCGCATAGTGCAGCGGCCCAGCCAGCTTCTTAGTGGTATCCACCTTTGCGCCCTTTGCCGCCAGTAGACGCACCATAGCTTCATCTCCACTCTGAACAGCCACCATAATTGGATTTCCGCCAGGTCCCCGGCCTGCGTTCGGGTCGTCGCCTCGCTCAAGATAGTTGGCAACATCCTTCATCCGGCCTTCTCGAACTGCAGCACTAAGTGAATCTCCACTTCGTTCATTCCACCCCGTCATTGGAGCAATGACCAGCAGCACAACCAGCAGCACCGGGATCCCAAACCATAGTTTTGTCCCTAACCGGATCCGTTCCCCAATCTTGCCGCGGTCATCGGCATACCGCTTGGCAACGGTTAGGCTCGTCTCCCCGAGGCTTCGCCGGGTCCGCTCATACAGGAGGTGCCAGGCAAGAAGGAAGGATCCATAAATGGGCATTAAACTGTAAGCAGCAAGAGACAACGAATCCCCGAATCCAGTGCCAATTGTCTCCCTGTAGATAATGCGCACCGGGGCCTGTGAAATCACGAACACAATCGGAAGATAGACAGCCACAAACAATGCCACTGCCATCCGTCTCACAATCAAAGCCAGAATCAGGTGCTCGCTACCCTTCAATAGCTGCTCGCTCCGAAACCGGGCTGCTTTAGGCTCCAGACTCTCGAGCAGGCTAACGACATGCGCGAGTCCATGCCGAATCGGATGCAAAGTAAACACCGCCGCATAGATCGCCCGCGGATACGCCTTCCAGGCAAGCCATACCTGCTCGAACCACCCCTTTACGCTACTCTCATGAGATCTGATGAAGACGATCCAATTCGTCATGGCCATATCGGCCCAAACCATAAAGCAATAGGCAAGAAACGCATGCACAGGCAAAACAAGGATAAAGGCCTGCCAGTCTTCAATCAGGCCGCGTTCCATAGCCAATCTCACTAGCAGCCGAAAACCATTCAAGAGGAAGCCTGCAGGCACCATTGCCATTAGAAGGATGGCAAACCAGACCCCAGAATTTCCGCTCCCCATGGACCGGCTTTCTTTGAGCAGATTGACTTCGCCTTCCACCACAGCGCGCAGGCGGGAAACAAAACTCGAACAATCCGGAGCCCGATAATTCGGATCTTTTGTGAGGCTCTCCAAAATCACCCGCGATACGATCTCGCTTAACTTGGGATTACGAGTGTGAGGAGCATCAGGTGTCAGAGTGATCTGTTGTTCAATCAATTCGCGCGCATTGCCCTTGAAGGGCAACTCACCGGCCAGCATCATATACGCCATCATCGCCAGCGAATAAAGGTCCGATTTCTCTGTTACCAACTGGCCACAACACTGTTCGGGGGCCATGAAAGCAGGCGTGCCAAGCGTCGCACCAACAGTAGTTGTAAACCCGGACGATTCCGCAAACGCACTCGTCAACCCAAGTTCAGTCGGAGCCAACACCTGGGTAGCATTCTCATCGTCTAAACTAGACTCCACATTCGGAGCAGCCTCGAGCTCGGGAAGCTCCATCGACAAAGCAGATGGGTCTGCCAACTTCGCGATGCCGAAATCAAGAACTTTGACGATGTATCCACCTCGTCCATCGGGCTGCAACCAGATATTCTGCGGCTTCAGATCCCGGTGCAAAATCCCGTACCCGTGCGCCTCGGTGACGCCAAGCGAAATCTGCTCAAGAATATCGACAACCATTGCCGGTGGAGGGATGGGTTGCTTCTGCAAGTACTCAAAGAGCGTCTCGCCATCAAGGTACTCCATTGCAAGATAAGCAACCGAAGTTATGTCGATGACCGTCACGCCGAAGTCCGTCACATTGACGACATTCGGGTGCCGGAGCCGTCCACTGGCCTCGGCTTCACGCTGAAAACGGATCAGCAATTCGCGATTCCGCATGAACTGCGGCGCGATCACCTTTACGGCAACAGTACGCCTGGTGCCCACGTGGACCGCTTGATACACGCTCCCCATGCCACCCTTGCCGAGCAGTTTTTCAATTAAATACTTGTTATCGAGTGTGCGCCCAATTAGTGGGTCCATGCGAACCTATCAGCATACAGCAATGAAATCTATTGTCCACGTAGTTGCCCACATAGAAGCCCTTCCGGGCCACGAGCAGGAAATCCGTTCCGTCCTCGAAAGCTACCTCTCACCGACCCGCGCCGAGAAAGGATGCATTCGATATGATCTTTTCCTCGACGACTCCGACCCGAAGAAGTTTACCTTCATCGAAGAGTGGGAATCGAAGGAAGACCTCGACGCCCACGCCCAAAGCGAACACATCGCTGCTGGGCGCATTGCCCTCGAAGGCAAAAAGACCCCCAACTGGGTGCAACTGCTAACCCAAATCGGCTAGCTGTTCAGCTTAGAGTGCGAACGGCCGTAAGCGAAGTAAACGCCAAGCCCGATTAGCATCCAAATAAAGGCGACAATCTGGGTTACGTGGTCCAGACCTACGATCATTGCCGAACAGATAAGCACGGCAAGAATCGGCACCAACGGAACCATAGGTGTCCGGAAAGGCCGAGGCACATTTGGATTCTTCACACGCATGATCCAAATCCCAACGCTCACTAAGACAAAAGCAAAGAGTGTTCCAATCGAAGTCAGATCACCTGTGATGTCGCCCGGAAGCAATACGGCAATCAACCCGACAAAGATAAACAGAATTGCGTTCGACTTGTATGGCGTGCGGAACTTCGGGTGCAGTTCACTGAAGACCTTCGGTAGTAGCCCATCATTAGCCATCGAGAAGAACACTCTGCTCTGCCCAAGCAACATGACGAGGATCACGCTCGAGAAGCCGGCGAGGATCGCAACGGTAACCAGCGTTGCCAGCCACTCATAACCAGGCATGTACTTCGTGATGGCATAGGCGACACTCGCTTCTTTGCCGGCGATCTTGAATTCGGTGTAGTTAGCGATACCGGTCAGGACATGAGCGAACAGAATGTAGAGGACAGTACAGACTGCGAGAGATCCCATAATGCCAATGGGCATGTCTCGTTCGGGCTTCTTTGCCTCTTGAGCAGCAGTGGAAACCGCGTCAAAACCAATGAACGCGAAGAACACGATACCTGCTCCACGCAACACACCACCCCAACCATGCTTGAAGAAGTCTTCGTGACCGACAGTACCTTCCGGAATCAGATAGGGGCTATGGTTGGCTGGATTGATGAATTGCCAGCCCAGACCGATAAAGAGGATGACGATAGCAAGTTTGACCACCACGATCACTGAATTGGCCTTTGCAGATTCCTCGGTGCCTTTGATAAGCAACAAGCTGAGGAGGAGAAGGATCAACAATGCGGGAGCATTGAAGATGCCGTGAACGCCTTCTGGAGATATCTGCAGCGGGGAATGGCACCACTCGTAAGGGAATGGCACCACTCGTAAGGGAGTGAGTATCTCAACAAGCTTCTCGGTGGCTCAATCCCTTACGAGTGGTGCCATTCCCCGCTGCAGATATCTCCAGAAGGCGTTCACGGCATCTTCAATGCTCCCGCATTGTTGATCCTTCTCC
>JBKJUN010000212.1:0-3415 GCA_046590555.1 Bryobacter sp.
GCGCTAACGGCTTCGAGCAAGTGCGGCCACTTCGTCCTGGACGGCTGGCGTGTATTGAATCGGGGGAGCATGACGAGGCATCTCTCAAACATTCCAATACAGAAATGTACTACTGCAAGTAAGCAATAGCCTCGCCAAGCTCGGATGTGGCATAACTCCTCTAATTTAGACCATCAGATACCCTCATCAGCGGGTAAATCAAGACCGCTTTCGAAGGTGCAGATGGCTCATGCCAGACTGCCCCCCTTAATCCCCGACTGGGCCACCGCCATCCGGTACGCCGAACTGAACCCGGTGCTTGGTTGGCGACGCTCACCCGCCGCGAAGCCGCAGCCCTCCGACTGGCTACTCGCCACGATGCGGCGTTCGGCTCGCCGGAGTTTGTGGAACAGTTGGAGCGCCAGTATGGGGTCCAGTTGCACGCCAAGCGGATGGGCCGGGCACGCAAGCCAGATCCTCCGCAGGGCGGCCGGGCCTTCCCTTGTTCGGCTCCTTCATCGGTACTATATTCGCGGAAACCGGGGCACCCCCCGGCATCCCGAGTTTCGCTCCAACTGCAAGCAAATTCAGCAGCTTAGCAACCTCAAGATGCGGTGGAGCCCGACTCCACCGCATTTTTCTCGGAAAATAAATGAGAATAATGCATGTCCCGTAAGAATCGATTTGCCCCGCCTGGGTATCGGCTGCACATTAAGCAGCGAGGCAACGACAAGCAGCGTGTATTTCTCACCGACGCCGACAGGGAATATTTCGTGGCGCTGATGGCTCTGCGCAGTGAGGAGCGCACGGTCCGGATCGCCGCCTATGGTTTGATGTCCAATCACTTTCAACTGGTCGTTACCGCCTAGGCCATAATGAGAGAAGTGAGGATTACATGAAGCAGGACGAGGCCATAGCGGAGATCACGCGGCGTTTGGTGGCGCTTTACCATCCTGCCAAAATTTACCTCTTCGGCTCCGCCGCACGAGGCGACGCTGGACCCGACAGCGACCTCGATTTCTGTGTCGTTGTCCCGGATGAGACTCCGGACCAACTGCTGCGTCCCGGAGCCTCCCGCGCCGCGTTACGTGGCATTTCAGTCGCCAAGGATATCCTGCCGTGGCGGAAAACCGACTTTGAAGCCCGGGCGCGCTGGGTGAAGGCTTCGTTGCCCGCGACCGTCGTGCGCGAGGGACGTGTGTTGTATGAATCCCACTGAGTTTAATCCCACTGCATTGCGGTGGCGCGAAACCCAGGAGTGGCTCGCCAAAGCCGCAGCCGACCTGTCGTCGGCGCAACTGCTGGCCGGCGCCCGGCATGATGACAATGCCCTTTATCACTGCCAGCAATGTGCCGAGAAGGCCCTGAAAGGGTTTCTCGTCTGGCACGAGAAACCCTTTCGCCGGACCCACGATCTGGAAGAAATCGGAGTCGCCTGCACTGCTCTCGACGCATCCCTGCAAGGCATCGCCGAGGAGGCCGATGTGTTGACGGATTATGCCTGGCGAGCCCGTTATCCCGGCAACCCTTTTTCTACCGCACCCGAGGAGGTGGCGTCGATGCTTCACGTCGCCGGGCGGGTTCTCGACGCTGTGAAATCGCGCATTCCCATGGCTGCACCCATCGAAGAATAGACTGCGGAAACCAGGGCACCCCACCCGCATCCTTGCCCGCGCAATGCGCCCTCGACCACTTCCAATCCGTCGCCTTCCTCGCCATCTTCGCCCGCACCGGATTGTTCTCCAAATACCGCAAAAACAGCTTGAAGCCAGCGCCAACCAGGCACATCGCATCAAAGCGCGGCGTCCAGTTCACCACCCCCAACTAAAACCGGTAGCTGACTTCCAGATAGCCAAACTGCGCGCTTTGCCCTTTTGCATATATTGCCTTCACAACACTCCTTCCCAGCGACCTGCCGTAGTAACAAGAGACGCTGATATCTTTGCGGACATTCCAGTCAACTCCGGCATCCACCAGATTCGCCAGGCTTCTGGCCCCGCCCCCATTTCGCCCCTGATAGCCAAAACTCCACGGTTGAAACGCCCCACCTCCCGCATACCAGAGATCCTGCGCCGAGCTCAGCCTCAGCGCGTGTAAGTCGCTCCGCACACTTAGCTTCGCCGACGGCCTCAGGATCAGACTTAGAAATCGATCCTCTGAATTCATCAGATTATAGAACGGCATCCGCGCATAGACTCGCGGCGTCGGCAGCACCTCAAAAAATGTCCCATGCCGGCTGTCATTCGGGTCCTTGTCCCCCGAGCCGTAGAAATATCCGCCTCGAAGCCAAGGCTTCCACTTCGGGATGATGAACTTCGGCTGCCACCCCACCTCAATAGCCCCAGTGCTAGCCAGGTGAGCTTGCCTTCCCCATTGCCCTGTCTGTAGAGCACCCCACCCCATCAAATCAATCTGCTTGACCACCTTCAACCAATGCCCGCCATAGGTCAAAATTTCCGGTGACGTCAAATCGCCCCTCCTGATTCCAATCGCCCTGTTATCCGTTTTAAGCACCTGCCGCCAATCGCGGTAGTACAAACCAAAGACCCTCCAGTCACTGGTCTTCGTGCCTCCAGACAATGCCGCATACCCGATCCCTACCCGCAGGGGGCCCCAACCGTCCACCTGAAACACCCCTCGCGTCGGAGCAGCCGCAACCACCGTCAGATTCATCCCCCGCAGATTCCGCGTAAAGTGCGCACCATCAAAACTCCTGCCCACTGCAGTCCACGCAAAGTGCCCAATCAAACGGTGCGCCACTCTGTCGCGCTTCACTGCTGCCAGCGTTGCGCTTGCTGGGCTACGCTCCGTTCCATCCACAAACTCAAAGCGGCCCAGACGCAAACGTCCACCGGGCTGCTCCAGCTTCCAATCGACAAAGGCCTGCTTTGGAAATATCATCGCCGCCACTCTTCGCTGATGGTTCGCAGTATAGTAGTTCGCTCCAAGTCCCAGTGCACCTGCCGCGCCCGCTGCCACCGCGTCTGCCGGCAGTCCCACCAGCAGCGGCGCTGCCATCTCCAACGTCCAGTCATACCGCTTACGTTTGGCCTGGATCGCAACCCTCAGGACATTGCCCGAAAACGCATAGGTACCATCGCCTGACTCTGCCTGAAACCAGTCCCAGCCCTCCATTCTTGATCTCAGACTTCCGCTCACTTCGAATGACTTCGACGCCGTTTGCCCCGAAATGATCGAAGCCATAACCAGCAACCAAAGAGTCAATTGAATCGGCATATCCTATTCCGCCTCTTCTGTCAGGCTTCCCCGAACTGAGAACAGGCCCGCACGCTGCACCATTGCTTCAGGCCACTGTTTCATCCACACTGTGCCCAGGGTGAGCAGTGCGCCAAATCCCAGCAGAATCAGGCAGGCAAAGACGCTGAGACCAGCAGCATACGATCCGGTCCGGTCGCGCAGGATTCCAAAGATCGAG
>JBKJUN010000278.1:0-4360 GCA_046590555.1 Bryobacter sp.
GGTTCTTAATTACCTTGAATCCGATACGGAATTCGATTTCGACATTAATATGTCTCTCAAGAAGCACTTCATGTGCCATTAAGCCTAAATCCTCGTTGCCCCGAACAGATGATGGAATTGCGACCACGCGCATTCTGTTAGACAAGAAAGCGCCTTGATCGTCCATGGGGTGAGGTGGTTGCCTAGCTTCTTCATTCGCTTGTTTTCTCCTTGAACCTAGACAGTTGAGGGCTCCTTTTCGCCAGAAAACAACGAATTACGCGATTTAATCTCTACCCGCTTTCGAACACTTGGCAACTTAACGATCGTTCTGACTAACCTCCAGAGGGACGACCCGAGGATTGCCCACTCGGCTCCCCGAGAACTTGCGAGAGACGCACCGATGCGGCCTTGACGACCGCGCCATCGTGCGGCGAGGGAATTGTGCGCTCGGCCACGGCGGCGATCAAGTCTGCGTGTTGTCTCAGCGCATCATGCCGCCGATCGCTGAGCGTCTGGCCGGCAATGAATTCCAGTGCCTGAAGCTGTCTGGTCAGGACCGCGACGTTGCCTTCGGCGTTCTGCCGAATTTGGTCGAAGGCTTCGTCCAACAGGCTCTCGAAGCACGGGCCTCGGGCGATGACACGCAACTCTCCCTCGTGCAGGCGATGAGAGTTCGCAATCCCTCGAGGCGCAAGCCGAGCGATGATCGCCCCCAAATAGTCTACGCACATCACCGCGGTGGTAGTGTCGTTCACGCCGGGTGACAATGCTTTCATGGCGATGTCCACGATCTGCCGGATGCCGTAGCCCGCATCCATTTGCAAGGTCCGTTGGCGGCTGATGACGAAGACCATGCCCAGTTTGGCCGCCGCCTCTTCGTTCGTCCCACTCATACCGGCCACGGATACCAGCAGGGCGCCCTCGACGACGAACTCGCCAATGCCACGTTCCATGCGCACAATGATTCCCTGCGACCGGGCTAAAGCCAGGAGCGCCTCCCCGTCGATACTCTCGATGTAGCCGGTCTTTCTAGCCCCAATGGCCGTCCAATTCTGCCCCGCGAGTAGTGCCGCCTGACTGCCAATCGCGTCGTCGAAGTTCTCACCCAACCCATTGGGAAACAAGCGATCCACGGCTTCGATCGTCTCCTCGGCCGCTGTGGCGATGATGCTCGAAGCTTGAATAGATATCGAGATGTAATGAATGAAGTAAATCAGAAACGCAATCCCGACGAATGCGAGGGCCAAGCCGCCCAGCACCGCCAGCGATGGGACGAATGCTACTTCGTCGCCGCCCCGGATTGTCCGGAGTACCACCAGGCAGTATGCGAAAATGCCGAGGAACACGCCGAGCACGATTTGGTTCATGCGGTCGCGCATAAAATTGCGGAGAACTCGCGAAGTGTACTGACTCGATGTCAGCGATAGGGCAACAATGGTAATGGAAAACACTACCCCGGCCACTGTGATCATCGAAGTAGCGACGGCCGTGAGCAGGCCGCGGGAACCAGCCGCACCAGAGCCGAAGATCAATGGCCACTTCTTATCCACGTGCAATTCGACGTTAATGTCCACTGCGATCAGCCCGGTGGCAAGTCCCACAGCACCCAAAACGATCAACGTGGGAACGAACCAGAAGCTTGTTCGCGTCTCTTGCCACCAGTGCTGAAATTTCGCGATCATTTGGCAGAGTCTGGTCCGTTGGTGTCAAGGTCCTTTGCATCCTTTTCGCCGGATGTAGTGCCAGACTTCCCTTTCAAAAGGTTTTCGCCGTCGTTCAGCGGCCGCACATGCCGAGCTTGTTCCTTGATGACGCCGGCCTCGCTCGTAAGCCCGCCCTCCGCTTTCGTTGACGCTTCATCGAATTCATCCTGCGATGATTGGGGAAGGAGCCGCTCGACCGACTCGTTCTCTTCCGTCTTCGGTCTCTTGTTGACCATGGTAATTGGAATGCCTTTTGGAAAGACAACCTCTCGGGCCTCGTCGGGCATCGAAATACCGTGTTTCTGGTAGGCTAGTTTCACGAGGCGGATCAGGGAAGAGCGCACCTTCAACCAACTGTGTTCTCGGCCATTGAGCCAGAAGTAGATTCGCAGGTTCACAGTCGATGTCCCCAGGCTGTCGGCCAGTACCGACGGCTCAGGGTCGTTTAGAACAGCTGGGTGGCTTTCCAATACCCTTCGTGCAATCTCCTGGGCCTCGTTGATCGAGTCGTCGTAACCAATGCCGATGACAAAGTCCTCGCGCCGATTGGCATTCGTCGTAAAATTGCGAAGGTTGTTCTTGTAAACGCTCGCGTTCGGTAGTTGAACCAAGTTACCGTCTAGAGTCATTAGGATCGTCGTGCGCACGTTCAGTTGCTGCACGTAGCCCGTCACACCGGTAATCTCGACCAGGTCGCCCGTCTCGAAGGGCCGCTGCATGCTTAGGAAGATGCTCGCAAGGAAGTTTTCGGTGATGTCGCGGAATGCAATGCCGACCGCCAGACCGATCAAGCCGGTGCCGCCGACCACCGTCAGGGCTAGTTGGGTCAGGCCTGAGACTCGCAGAATGATGTAGATGCCGAAGAGGAAAACCAACACGCCGATTCCCCGAGCTATGACATTACGCAGGAGATTCGCTCCTACCTTTCGGCGTGGAAATTTTCGCATTCCTCGAGTCACCAGCACACCGGCTCCCGCCGACAGCATCAGGATGAGCAGCCCGAACAAGAAGAAGGGAAGTGATCGAATAAGGTCGCGCCAGAGGACGAGAACCCCGCCCCAAGCAGGACTGAAATCCCACACCGACGGTTCGGCTACTTCCATCCGATTGGCCACGGCGACGACATCCTGAGTGTTCCGTGCCAGATCGCCGCCCCATCTTTTAAGATCATCCGTCTCCGCTCGACCAATGAGGAAGACGACTCCCTCTCGAACCTCGACTCGCGGGTCAGTGAACCAACCAGTAGCATCAAGGACGCTCTGCAGCCGCTCGCGAATCTCTTCATCACGCGCGACAGGCTTTACGTCCACCTTCGCGGGAGCTGGCCCAAGATCTTCCTTTTCAGCGGCTGGGACTTTCTTCAAACCGTCGGCCCCGCCCGCAGGCGACTGTGCCATTAGAGACGGCGCGGATGCGCCGCATTCACAGCCGATCATCGCCAAGGTTAGCATTAACGTATGGCATCCAACGCCCATTACACGCCAACTCACGCTGGAAGACATGAGACATGCCATCGCATACACCGAACGCAGCCACGTCCAGTAGACAAATCAACCACCGATCTCAAAGCTGCCGGTGAATGCCAATCGAAGTTTTTCATGCATTCAACTTACCACAATCCGCAATTTGCCGCACCGTTGCCGGATCGTTCCTACAATCTGCCAGGCCTGAATAAGAATCCTATGTAGCTGACAGTCAAAAGTTTGATTCGTGTCCTCCCCGTACCGACCACGGGAAAAATTCCCGATCAAAGCTTGGTCGTATGAAGGCTTTGAAATCGAGTGTACGGGCGAACTTTTGAATCAATTGGGCGCTAAATTGTGTGTTGAAGGCCCCATCAAGAGCGGCACATCAGGCGGTCCAATTGTTAATATAGCTGGTGAGTTGATTTCCATTGCTTCTACTGTCAGTGTCTCCACAGATGACCACCCGTCTTATGGAGCCGACCCGATCATTCGGAGAACACTGCCTGAGTTTATTCGAGACCAAGTAGTTATGGACGAATCTGCTGGACTTCTGCGGAAAACATTCGTTAATCTTGACTTGAAGCCTTGCGAAGACTGATGCGGATCGGGCGTGATTGATCGGACTGCGCAGGGCTTTTTTATTGGATGCTCCAAATGCTACTCCCGATCAGATAGGAGGAAGCGAATCGTAGAGCTTCTTTTCCAACGTCTTGATCCGCTTCATTGCCTCCTTGAGCAAGGTAATCAACTGCAAATGGGTAAGCTTTTCGAGCTTCAGTTTGTCAGAATTGTCTGATGTGGCATCCGTTTTGCGCATGCATTGATCAGAAATTGTTTCCACAAGGCATTATGTGGTCGTAGCGGCAAGCGTCATAAGTCTTTGGTATTGTAGTAGTCCCAATCAGTAAGACCTCAGTCCTTCACAAGCCATAAGCCCTATGATCAATCACTTTATCGTCATCGCTTTGCGTTGCGGCATCGCATCCGCCTTACTCAGCTGGGCATCTGCATTTGCCGCTGAACCCAGGTATCCTGATATCGAATACGCCCGCGTCGGCGATGTTTCGTTGAAGCTGGACCTATATCTTCCGAAGCAAGCGGACCCGCCGCTGGTCATCTACGTGCATGGCGGTGCATGGCGTGCGGGTTCGAAATCCGATGTTCCAATTTTGAAGCTACTCGACCACGCTAGCAATCGCGTAGCCGTGG
>JBKJUN010000925.1:0-1717 GCA_046590555.1 Bryobacter sp.
ATTGAGCTTGCTCCGCACTGGATCGTCTGAGTCCCCAGCGGCTTGACATTTACCGCTGAACGAGGCTGAGTTCTATTGCCGACCCTTAAAATGAATCATTATCATAGAGAGTTCCCACTCAAGTCGATCGCTGCCTTTGAGGCCCTACCGAATATGATTTGGGAGTTTGCCCAATGCCTATTTTTGTACGAGATGACGGGCTGCAGTATCTGGAAAGGAGCTGCCTACATGTCGACTTCGATCGCAGGGGATGTCTTGATCGTCCTCGGCGTGGTTGCTGCTTCCTGGCTCTCATTCGGTCGATCGATGTCGGCGCTACTGGGTTCCCGCGGAATGATCACTACCATTGCTTTGGGATTCGTCGAAGGTATCCTGCTTGAATTGTTTGCTCGTGTTTTCAATCTGTGGAGCTATAGCGCCTTGATGCCAACGATTGCCGTAGCCGGTGAGACCGTGGGACTTGCGCCTATCATCCAAATAACGATCCTGCCGGCAGCAAGTCTGCACTTGGCGATTCTCATATCAAAAGCTACAGGCACTTATCCCACGTAACAGGTAACCGCTCCGCACACGCCTTCTCGTTCTCCGCCGTCAGCAGAATTGACGCCACTTCGCTCTGGGGAGTGCCGCCAACTGGGGTTGGCGGTTTGGTTGGCCACCAGGTGCTGGGAGCCACTCGGCGGCCGGAAGGAAGAAAGCGAACAATAGAGGCAACCACATTTTGCTGAGAGCTTTCATGCAATGCCTCCTATTGGCCTTCGCCCGGATATTTCTGGTAGACGGTAAGGGTACCGTCTTGGTCAAATGTCACGACAGAATAGGGATCTCGCCGAGATCCCTCCATGCCCGGAGAGCCCATCGGCATACCTGGAACCGCCAGCCCCTTGGCTCGTGGCTTCTCCTTTAATATGCGCTGGATCTCGGCCGCAGGAACGTGGCCCTCAAAGCTGTATCCGCCTGCGATAGCTGTGTGACACGATTGAAGTTTTTCGGGAACACCATTTTTCTGCCGGTATTCAGCCGTCGAAGAGACTTCATTGACGATCACCTTGAAGCCGCTTGATCGCATGTGATCTACCCATTTTCCGCAGCAGCCGCAGGTTTTGGTCTTGAAGACCGTGACCTCTGGCGGAGCCGCCGAGATCTGAGTAGCAAGCAATGAAACGAGAGCGAAGAGCATTCCCATATGTCTGATATTCATTGTCTTTCCTGTTTACAGAAGATCGATTTCTTACTTAGCGTTCTTGGCCATTTCGTCGTGCATGGCTGCCATCTCGTTCATGAGTGCGGCTTGCTTACGACAATGTTCAGCAAAGGTCAGACAGTGCGAGGAGGTATCTGGCGCTCCAGGGCGTTTCGATTCGCTGGCCGTTGGATTCGCCCTGTATTTCGCGGCGAGCTCCACATGCTCTTTCGCCTCGGCCTCATGCTTGGCTGCGGCTGCGCGATAGTGCTCAGCCAGCTTGCGATGATCAGCAGCGGTTTTTGCCGTCGCTACCAAATCGGCCAACTGCTTCTTGCTGAGCGTTTTCCCAACCGACTGGGCGCTCCCAACTTCGGAGAGCATCAAGACTCCGCCAACTAGAGCCGAGACGCCAAAGGCGCGGCGATTTGCAGTAATGTTTTCCATAACAAGTCTCCTTCAGACTTCCGAGACATCTCTCGGCAATTCGCATCGTAAATATTGAGCGGAGGGATTCAGGCTGAGGCGAAACCT